>CAYGNU010000420.1:0-4551 GCA_964351175.1 uncultured Roseivirgaceae bacterium
TCCATATTCTTGGCTACCGCTAAGGCAGTAGCAAATTTTGCAAACTCTGAAGGCTGTAATCTCAAAGGCCCTAATTCCAGCCATGAGTTCGCTCCAGAAATCTCCCTTGCTACAACTAGTACAATCAACAATAGAAAGATAACTACACCATAAATGATGTAAGCAAAAGTGTCATAAAACTTAAAGTCAAGCGCCATTATGGCTATGATCAAAACAATCGATGAAGCCATAAAAAAAAGCTGGCGTCCACTATTAAGTGTCATATCAAAGATACTCTGGTTGGCCGACTCATCGTAGACAGCAGCAAAAATATTAAGCCAACCCAACATCGCAATCGACATAAAAAGAAATACAGTCAACCAATCAATATTGTTCGTTATATTATCTCTCCCGCTCAATACAAAAACTCTCCTTTTTTAACATATTCTTCAATATGTGGCCTTTGAGTACCCCCTAAAAGGTATTTTTCAATCATTAAACTCGCTATTGAGGCAGCCGCTCTGGCCCCTTGCCCAGCATCTTCAACATATACTGATACAGCAATCTTAGGATTGTCTTTTGGAGCAAATGCGATAAAGACGGAATGATCAGGTAGTGGGTCATTCTGTACCGTTCCCGTTTTTCCGCAAACTTCAATGTCTTTTAGTTTTGCTCTGTATTGTCCAGTTCCAGATTCAATAACATTGGCCATTGCCTCTACGGCAATATCAAAATATTTGGCATCGACTGTAGTAAAATGCTTCTCAGTGTATTGTGGTAAAGGTTGGCCTGAGTCACCAATTGACTTAACTAAATGAGGGGTAAAGTAAAAGCCTCGATTAGCGACTATAGCAGCAAAATTTGCCATTTGAATTGGAACTACAAGATTTTCTCCTTCACCAATAGCAATAGAGTAAATATTGGAATATTTCCATGGGCGATTGTCATAGGCTCGGTCATAGTAACTAACACTTGGCACTAGGCCTGTTTTCTCATTTGGCAAATCAATGCCTAACGGACCCCCAAGTCCAAAACTCTTAACGTGCTGATTCCAGCCGTCTAACCCAAGGCGAGTATCTTCAAAAGGACTTTCTGATATTCCTCTATTCACCACTCTTTTCATTACATTATAAAAATAAGGATTACATGAATTAGTAATAGCTCCAATTAAGGTTTCACCAGGGCCATGATAGTGACATTTCATTGGCACCATTATACATGGTATGTAAGTTTGCCTGGTAATTACTCCCTCCTGAAGTGCGATCAGCGCCTGAATAATTTTAAAAATAGAGCCAGGACGATACTGAGCCATTAATGGCCTGTTAAAAAGAGGTTTTGCAGTATCACTACTAATAAGTGAGAAATTCTGACTGTAGTCTCTGCCTGTTAATAGGTTTGGATCATAAGATGGGCCTGATACAAGTGACAATATCTCCCCTGAAGCAGGCTCTATAGCGACAATACTTCCTGATTTGCCTTCCATTAGAGATTCTCCATATTCCTGAAGCGTCAAGTCTATAGTTGAAACTAAATTCTGTCCTGGTACAGATAAAGTATCATATTTTCCATCATCAAAAACGCCTTTTTCTACACCCCTAACATTCTTTATAACATAGTGAACTCCTCGCTTTCCACGAAGTTGTTTCTCATAGAAATATTCCAACCCACTTTGGCCCATGTAATCACCCTGTCTGTAATAATCTAAGGTGTCACGTTCAAGCTGACGCTTACTCACTTCACTTACATAACCTAGAGCATTTGCCAGTACTGGACTTGCATAAGATCTTGTAGTTCTTGCCTGAATATCGAACCCTTGAAAATCAACCAAGTAATCCTCTACTTTTGCTAGATCCTTATTAGACAATTGCTTTATGAAAATAGTTGGCTGCACATATGAATATTTTTTAGCAAAATCGAGCTTATCAATAAACTCTTGTCTTGTGATCTGAAAGAGCTCGCAGAACTTGGCCGTGTCTATTTTCTTTACGTCTTTAGGTATTACCGTAAGATTATACTGCGGTGTATTGAAAACTATTAGTTCTCCATTTCTGTCATAGATCAAGCCACGGTAAGGATACTCAATTACCTCATGTATGATGTTGCTATTGGCAGCTTGAGCATACTTGGAGTCTAAAACCTGGATAGAAAATAGCTTTACTATAAATATGACTGCCACCACAATCACAATCAGCTGAATTATATTTTTTCTGGTGTCGTCCACTATGAACGTTTTCTGTTATAGAACATAAATTGAACTATTAAAACAACAATCATTGTAAAAATTGTACTTACTACTGCTTTCCATAATGTAAACCCAAACAGTCCAAACCCAAATGCCTCCACAAAAAATAGCATTAAATGATGTATAAAAATAAGTGGGAAGGCATAGCCAAAGAACCACTGCCACCCATTTAGCGCTATACTTGGCATGGCACCTGAATCATAACCTCCTTGAGGTGTTATAAGGTTCAACCAATAGTTTCTTATGAACATTATTAACACACAAGCTGACGCATGAATTCCCATACTGTTGTAAAAAATATCAACAGTAAACCCAGTAATGAAACCAAAAAACATAAGTGCCAGAACTCCCATGTCCACAGGAAGCAGAAGAATAAAAGCTACATATAGAAAGCAAAAGGCATTATCAAATAGTACCACATTCTGCAAAATCATACTCTGCACTAAAATATATGCGAAAAATGATACGACTTGTACTATGATTTTTGAACTGCCCATTAATCAATTGTGAGACTCTCTAAAGAGTCTTGTTCTATTTTACTATTATTTTTTATCAGATAAACGAATGACAAACTATTCAAATCAGCAGCAAGTTTAATCTTGACATCATGAAAAAGTGCTTCATCACTGATTTCAAATGATTCTATAATACCAACCGGGATATCTTCTGGAAACACTGCGTTATAACCTGAAGTGACTACTGTATCTCCTACTTGCATTTCAACATGTCTTGGCAGATAAAGTAACGATGCAAATTGCGGATCAACTCCATCCCAAGAGGCAGTACAAAGGTCTCCCGTTCTTTTTAGTTTGGATGAAACAAGTGTATTTCCGTGCAATACTGAAGTTATAACACTAAAATTAGCAGACACATTTTTTACTTTCCCAACCACCCCACTACCATCAACAACAGCCATTCCAGGCTCAATCCCAAATTTTGCGCCTTTGTTTACAGTTATATAATTATCAAACCTTCTGGTGGAATTGTTAATGACCTTAGCACTAATAAACTCATAACGATTCATAAGGTCTGAATCTCTATTCTGTCTTACATTAAGACTATAAAGACTCTGATTGAATTGTTCAATCTGTTCTCTTAACAGTGCATTTTCCTTAGATAGTTTTTCGTTAACCTCACCTAGATCAAAATAATCACCTATCCCTCCAGAAGTTGAAAGTATATTAGCAGTTATTCTGTTAGAAGTATTAAAGTATTTGGCTGACTGATAAGTGTTGTTCTGTACTATTAACCATATGCATAAAATTTCCAAAAATAGGAACGTTAAAAATGCACGGTATTTATATAAAAACAGAAATAATCTTTGCATCCACCGAGGTTGATTTAAAGTTTAAAAAAAGGCAAAAGCAACTATATCATCAAAACGGCTTTGTACGCATTGAGATTTTTCAACGCAAGGCCAGTGCCTCTTACCACTGCTCTTAATGGATCTTCTGCAATGTGTATTGGGAGTTTAGTTTTAAGTGCTAATCTTTTATCTAATCCTCTAAGTAAAGCGCCTCCACCAGTCAAATGAATTCCATTATCATAAATATCTGCTGACAACTCAGGCGGAGAAATTTCTAATGCTTTTAGCACTGCTTCTTCTATTTTTGAAACTGACTTATCAAGGGCAAAAGCAATTTCTGAGTAAGAAATCTTGATTACTTTGGGTATACCTGTCATCAAATCACGTCCTCTGATCTCATAATCCTCAGGTCCGTCATCCAACTCTGTCAGGGCAGAGCCTACTTCAATCTTAACTTTTTCTGCTGAACGCTCACCAATCAAAAGGTTGTGCTGCCTTCTCATATAATCGAGAATATCTCTATTAAAGGTGTCTCCTGCTACTCTAATAGATTGATCACAAACAATACCTGAAAGTGCAATAACTGCAATTTCTGTAGTTCCTCCACCAATATCAACAATCATAGACCCGATGGGCTGCTCTATGTCGATGCCAATACCAATAGCTGCTGCTAAAGGCTCATGAATCATATAAACTTCTTTAGCTCCAGCGTGCTCAGCAGAGTCACGAACCGCTCTTTTTTCAACTTCAGTGATACCGGATGGAATACAAATCACCATTCTGTGAGATGAAGGAAAAAACCGTTTGCCCGTATCAATCATTTTGATCATTCCTCTGATCATATGCTCAGCGGCATGAAAATCAGCAATCACACCATCTTTCAATGGTCTAATTGTCTTTATATTATCATGGGTCTTTTCATGCATTTGCATTGCTTCCCTACCAATAGCCAGTACTTTATTAGTATTCTTATCAATAGCAATAATTGATGGCTCATCCACCACTATTTTATCCTTGTTGATAA
>CAYGNU010000421.1:0-4550 GCA_964351175.1 uncultured Roseivirgaceae bacterium
GGTTGCCAGATGCTATGGAAGGGCCAACACCTATTTCAGCTTTAATTCATGCTGCTACCATGGTAGCAGCTGGAGTTTATTTATTAGCCAGAATTTTCTTTTTACTTAATGCTGAGGCACTTGTAGTTATAGCATTTATTGGTGCTATCACTGCATTTATGGGAGCCATTGCCGCGCTAACTCAAAATGATATCAAAAAAGTGCTTGCATTCTCCACCATTTCACAGCTAGGTTATATGGTTATGGGTATGGGAGTAGGCGCTTATCAGGCAGCCACTATGCATTTGTTTACTCATGCATTTTTTAAAGCAGGGTTATTTTTGGCAGCAGGGTCGATTATCCATTTTCTCCACAAGGCTAATCATGATGCTAACTTTGATGCTCAGGATATGAGAAATATGGGTGGACTAAGAAAAGCACTACCTATTACTTATTTGGCATTCTTAATTTGTAGTTTAAGTTTGATTGGAATCCCTTTATTCTCTGGTTTTTTAACTAAGGATGCTATCTTGTTTGAAGCCCTTGAGTGGGCAAATCATAAAGGAGTTATTTTATATTGGTTAATTCCTGCAGTAGGATTCTTGACTGTTTTATTAACTGCTATCTATGTTTCTCGTCAAGTAATACTCGTATTCTTTGGGTCATTTAGAGGAGGTGATATTGAAAAGGTAGTTGAATCATCATTGATCATTAAGATTGTGCTTTCAATATTGGCTCTGGGATCTATAGGGTTCTTATGGTCTTTTAATCCTTTTGCTTTTGAAAGTGCCTGGATGCTTGATTTTTATCAGGCTCCCAAGTCAATATATCATCACGCTATAAAAACCTCTGAAACCATTAATTTTCATTTAATAACAGCAGTTGTATCTGTGGTACTAATTGTTATTGGCTTGGTTTACTCTTATAAAAAACATTACAACAAACCGTTAAATACAGATAAGGAACAGTCGTTTTCATTTCTTCACAAACTATCATTGAATAATTGGTTTTTGGACGGCATCTATCAGAAGATTGTTTTAAACCCACTAATGGTTCTAAGTAAATATGTAGCTCTTTTTGAAGCTAAAGTCATAGATCGAACGGTCAACTTTTTAGGAATTTTCGTAACTGTTTTTTCGCATGTAGCCGCGTGGTTTGACAGGGCTATTGTAGATGGTGCAGTACATATTTCTGTCTTTACAGTCGGTAGGATAGGCGTACTCACAAAATCGGTGCAAGGAGGAAAAGTGCAGCAATATATTCTGGCTGCGGTAATAGGTTTATTAATTATTATATTTTTGCTAGCTTAATATGCAGGACTACTTGTTGTCTATATTGATTTTCTTACCACTGCTAGCGGCTTTGGTCATTACTTTTATGCCCAATAACTATTCGGTGCATTTTAAGAAAATAGCGCTTGGGGTAAGTATAATTCAGACGTTATTAGCTTTTTGGGCATATTTCAAATTTCAAGATCTTGCTGGTGTTACTGATGTAGGTACATTCCAATTTGTTGAACGCTCTTCCTGGATAAATTTAGATTTAGGAAGCCTGGGTAAGCTAAGTGCTGATTATTTTATCGGGGTCGATGGATTAAGTATAACAATGTTATTGTTATCTGCCATCATTTTGCTGATAGCAGTAGTAAGTGCTTGGAATATACAGGATAGAGCTAAGGGTTTTTTCAGTCTATTCCTTATCCTTAATGCCTCAATTATAGGTTGTTTCATCGCCTTAGACTTTTTGTTATTTTATCTGTTTTTCGAGTTCATGCTTTTGCCAATGTATTTTCTTATTGGATTATGGGGTGGTCCAAGAAGAGAGTATGCTTCAATCAAATTCTTTCTATATACACTATTAGGGTCAATATTTATATTGATTGTGATGATCGCACTTAATCTTTCTACAATTGATCCTGGCAAAACTGCTATTGAATTGCATTTGGTAGAAAACCTGCAAAATGTTACACCAGAAATAATAAGCAGCGTTCAAAATATGCTTGCAGATGGTCAGTTGTTGGGTAATCAGATGGTGCATACCTTCAATTTGGTTTCTATGACTGATTCAAAAAACCTAATTCCAGGTTCAATTTTAGATCTGGAGGTTGTTAAAATCATTTTTGGTTATCCAGCGCGATTCTTAGCTTTCCTACTGATTTTCATTGGTTTTGCTATAAAAATACCGGTTGTTCCCGTACACACTTGGTTACCAGATGCCCATGTAGAGGCGCCTACTTCCATTTCAGTAATTTTGGCGGGAGTACTTTTGAAAGTTGGAGCTTATGGTTTACTTAGAACGGGTATATTAATATTTCCTGAAGGAGCATTAAAGTATGCCTGGTTGATAGGCTTATTAGGAGTTGTCTCAATTCTATATGGAGCCATGAATGCCTTGGCCAGCAAAGATCTTAAGAGACTTATCGCTTATTCATCGGTATCGCATATGGGGTTTGTATTGCTTGGTTTTGCCGCCATCACCGCTGAAGGGTTAGGGGGAAGTATCTATCAAATGGTCAGTCATGGTATTATATCGGCCGGCCTTTTCTTAATTGCTGGCGTGCTTTATGATCGTACGAATAACAGAATGATTGAAAATTATTCAGGAATTGCCCATGCAATGCCAAATACACTGTTGTAGTTGTTATTTTCTTCTTCGCCTCCTTAGGCCTGCCTGGTTTTTCTGGTTTCATAGCAGAAATATTCGTTTTATTAGGAGCCTTTTCATCGATAGTCATTTCTAAGTGGCTAATGGTATTTGCTTCATTTGGCCTTGTATTGGCTGCAGGATACTACCTCTGGACAATTCAAAGGATGTTTTATGGTAAACTTCATTTGAAAGCGGGCATTGACAAGGAATCATTAGTAGATATGAATAACCGAGAATGGCTCATGTTCATTCCGTTAATTTTATTGACAGCGCTACTTGGTATTTTTCCACATTTCGTGCTTGACTTAATCAATGCATCAGTAGAAACAGCAACAGATTTCGTTTTTAATACAGGCCTTGAATACCTAAAAATCATTCAAAAGTAAGTGGAAGGGTTAAGCTTAAAACTTGAACTGATCCTACAGTACTTTCAAATGGTTCTTCCAGAACTTTTGCTAGTTGGATTACTAATCATTTTGGTTTTAGTTGACTTAATTGCCAAAGGCCAAAGGAGAGCGTTATTTGTAATAGCCTTTATCGGAATTCTAGCAGAATTATATCTGGTGACTCATCAGTATTTTGATACCATCAAACCTATCTCTGGATTCTTCAATTTCCTCTTACTTGACAGTTATGCAGCTTTTTGGAAAATGCTCTTGGCATTGGCCACACTAATAGTAATATTAATTACTACAATCAATAAAGAGCAAAAGAAGATTGCTGAATTTTTGACATTGATTATTGCAATTTTAATTGGAGCTAATTTTTTGGTGATGTCTTCCAATTTTCTGATGATCTTTTTAAGTGTCGAGATCATTTCTATTGCTTCTTATATCATTACAACATTTGCATTTAATAAAAATAGCGCAGAAGCTGGATTGAAATATTTGCTATTTGGGGCAGCAGCATCAGCAGTTATGCTATATGGTATGTCCTTACTTTATGCGCAGACACTAACGCTGGAGTATCCCTCTCAGCAGTTTTTAGATGCTTTGCTAGAGGCTGAGTCGTTACCAGTCTTAGTGAGCTTCATTTTAGTGCTTGCGGGCTTGTTTTTTAAAATAGCGGCCTTCCCATTTCACATATGGGCTCCAGATGTTTATACTTCTGCACCTACTTCTGTAGTGGCTTATTTCTCCATAGTACCAAAATTGGCAGCATTTGCAGTTTTAACTAAAGTTATACTTGTTTTTAACTTATTCGGTCAAGGCCCAATCAACTGGATCACATTTCTGAGTGTTACGGCCATGATAACCTTGACGGTTGGTAATTTTTCTGCTTTATGGCAGTCTAACGTGAAACGCATGCTGGCTTATTCTTCAATAGCCCACACAGGATTTCTTTTGGCAGGTTTTGCAGCTTTTTCTGAGACATCATTACAATATGTTTTGTTTTATGCTTCAGTTTATCTCATTATGAATTTGGGGGCTTTCCTTATTGTTCAGTATTTTGAAGTAAAACATAATATCACCAAAACTGAAGAATATAAAGGTCTGATCAATACTTACCCATTTTTGTCAGTGGTCTTGCTAGTTTTTATGATATCCTTGACAGGACTTCCTCCAACAGGAGGCTTCACAGCCAAGTATTTAATATTTTCTTCCATTTGGGACAGTTATAACACTTCCAATAATTCATGGCTTCTTTATTTGCTAATTTTTGGTTTGGTAAACACAGTGATTTCACTTTTTTACTATCTGAAAATTCCTTTTTACCTGATTTTTAGAACTAATGATAGTAATTTGACCACAGCAAAAAATACTTTATCAATAGAGAATTTTTTGGGAGGGTTATTGGTTTTAGCGATATTGATAATATTCTTTAAACCAGACTGGTTGATGGGGATGATTAATAGTGTTAGTTTTGCTTTTTAATTCCAGCGAATGAGTGATAGCATAAAACATGAATGTGGTATAGCCATGGTG
>CAYGNU010000422.1:0-4538 GCA_964351175.1 uncultured Roseivirgaceae bacterium
GACCAAGGAAATATGCTTCTGGATTCAGATCAAAAAGCATTTCTCGGTTACCAACAGCCACATTATCCTGTACATCTTTGAGGTCTGTAATCATATTTAATTCAGCCTTAAGGTAGTTTTTAGCCTCTTGAAGTTCTTCCTCGTTATTACCCAGAAGCCTGACAGAAACAGGTTTTCCAAATCGATTTTGCCCACCAATACTAAACTTTTCAGCTTCAGGCACCTTTCCAATTTTCTCATTCAGGCGGTCTATTAAGTCATAGCTGTTAATACCATAATCATCTAATTCCTTATAAAAGACATTGATATTACCCGCATGTGAACCAGACTCACCGTCAGCTGTATTGCCAACTGAGCCGAATGTATAGTTGATAAGATCATCTTCAGTTTCAAGATCTTTTTTTAAATCTTCATTTACTTCCCAAATAATACCATCAAACCTTGCCAAATAATCTTCAACCTTTGATTCTCTCTCTCCCGGCTTGAAAGCAATATTGATATTAAAACTGTTGAAAGGTATCTGTGGAAAGAAGGTTGCCTTAATAAAGCCACCACCAAATAACCCCATGGTTATCGGAAATAGAGATATCAATATACAGATAGAAATAGCTCTGTATCGAAGGGTATAATGTAATGCCTTTCCGTATAATTTATAACGAAGAAAGTCGATCACACCATTTATCTTTTTTCTAATCTTATAACTCCTTGTATCTTCTTTCTTAACACTTAACACTTTTTTACTCGCCAAATGCGCAGGTAAAACAAAAAATGCTTCTAATAATGAGAACGCTAAACTAAAAATAACCACAAAGGCCATGTCCTTTAAGAACTCAAAGCCACCAGTTAGAAATAGCAAGGGTAAAAAGGCAATAATGGTAGTCGTTACAGACGTAAATACTGCAGGTAGCACTTCAATCGTACCTTGAACAGCTGCTTTTACAGGGTTCTTAGTTTTTTCGAAATGCGTGTAAATGTTCTCCGCTATTACAATTCCATCATCAACGAGAATTCCAATTACCAGTATCATCCCGAATAAAGAAATCATATTTATGGTCAGCCCAACAAAACTTCCGATAATAAACATCCCTAAGAAGGATGATGGAATACCCCACGCTACCCAGAAGGAAAGCCTTAGGCTCAGAAATGTACCCAAAGCTATTAGAACTAAGAGCAAACCAATCATTCCATTATTAGTCAACAGGTCCAACCGCTGATTCAGCATCGACATAAAGTCCCATGTCAAATCTAGTTTTACACCTGAATGCTTGGCATTAAATTCATCCACGTATGGCACTACAAAATCAGAAATCAATTGAAGATCTTCCTCTTCCAATTTCTTTACTTCTATAAAAACGGCTCTCTTGCCGTTTAGGAAGGCTTTATTTGGCTGATCAGCAAACTGCTCTTTAATGGCAGCAATATCTCTCAGTAAAAGATTCGAGCCATCAGCATCGGTTCTTACAATAATCTCCCCTATAAAATCAGCATCTGATACTTTTGCTTTAGATCGTATAAGAATCTCTTCAGTCTCAGCCTTTATCGATCCAGCAGAAATATCTCTATTATTTTGTCTGACAGCGTTAGCAACGACATCGAAGGTGATGCCATACCTACTTAATGCTTGCTCAGACACCTCTATAGATATTTCCTTACTTGTCAGTCCATTAATATTGACTTGCGAAATAACACCAGATGCTAACAACTCATCTTTGATCTTTTCGGCATACATTTCAAGCGTCTTAATATCAACATCTCCAGTTAGCCCTAACCACTGAGCTGTAGACTGCTGCCTCTGCTTAAATATGATTGGTTTTTCTGCACTTACAGGAAATGAGCTAATACCATCAACGGCATTTTTAATTTCTGTATAGACCTCATCTATATCATAATTCTCTAAAGTCTCTACGCTAATTCTAGCAGAATTTTCAGATGATGTAGACGTAACTTCATCAATTCCAGCAATACTTTTAAGTGCCTCTTCCACTTTAAGAGTAACACCCTCTTCCATTTCTTCAGGCGAAGCTCCAGGATATGCCACCTGAATGGTAATAAATTTATCTTTCTGAGTAGGGAAAAATGATTTTTTTGTGCTCACCATAGCAAGAACACCTGCCAATAAGGTAAGTGCTATAACTATGTTGGCGAGTATTGGAAACTTAACAAAGTACTCAACCATGTTTTTAATTGTATTCATGGCTTAGTTTTTAACAAGTTTAACATCGCTACTTTTTTGTTCTATATCTATGTCTTCATTCTCTTCTAATTTGAAGGCTTTCATATTATTGTGTGCATTGATCAAAGGTTCCACAACTAGTTCTGAACCTTCTTTTAAACCAGAGAAAACTACACTTTCATCATTCAGCTTATGAATATCAATTTCTTCCACTCTAAGTGAAGAATCCTGAAGAACAAAAACCTTATTTCCATCGAAAATGGCATTTCGAGGTATTAGCATTCCTGATTTCACTTCACGGCCTGGGATTATTGATCGTAGGTATTCTCCATCATAGATCTTTCTGTCTTTATCTGAATTGATAGCAATAAAGACATCTATAGACTGTGTATTTTGATTTACAAATTCACCAATTCTGGCCACTTTACCTTCCCATAATCTTCCGCTTTCGGTAACAACTTGAGCCTGAGACCCTAATTCAATCCAATCAATGTCAGAGACACTTACATTGACTTTCATTTCTAGTTTATCAGACCTAAGTATAGTGCCTATCTTATTACCTGGGTTCACATATGAGCCTGACTGTAGATCTACCATGGAAATAACACCACTAAATGGGGCATAAAAACTAAATTTATTGAGATTGACCTCAGCGCTTTTAATGGTATAGTAAGAGCTAAATATATTTTTTGTTGCTAAGAATGTCTTCTCTTTATCATTAGCATATTTTGGAAGCTCGGGTAATGATGTATTGATATCTATAGCAGAAAAGTACTTTGACCATTCATCGTAATTAGCACTAAAATCAATCTTGATGTCTGGCATAATTGCCGCCAACTCTTTCAAGAAGTTACTTTTTTGAGATTGAAGATTTAGGCGTGCCTCACGATCATCTATTTTATACAATAAGGCTCCCTTTCTAAATCGTTGCCCCTCTTTTAAAGGAGTAGAATTGGCAGACATTCTACCAGAAACCTCTGCTATAAGATCCAAAGACTCTGCAGTCTTCACCCTGCCAAAAGCCATTACCTTAGTAGGAACGCTTGAATACTTCACTTTTTCGGTTTTGACAAACCTTTTTATTTCCTCAGGGGTTTTTATTTCTGGTGACTCCTTCATGCTGCTCAAGGCACCGCTTAATATAAAAGAACCAGCAAGAATGGTCAGACCAATCCCTACAATAATTACTTGTCTTAGTGTCATCTAGGTATGAGTAGTTTGTTGCTTACTACGGTAGACTGTTTTAACAGGTTTAAGTTTTAGGCTTTACATAAATAAATAATTAGACAGTCTAGCGGTTAATATGAGTGGTGAATGAATTGCATAATGTATAATGTAAATTACTAAGGCGATTATATTGCGCTTTTCTATATTTGCAGACTTAGAAAAAGCACATAGTCAAATGACCAATTTTATAGAAGAAATGAAATGGAGAGGTATGATACATGATATCATGCCTGGAGTTGAAGATCAATTGAATAAAGAGCTAACGTCTGCTTATATAGGTTTTGACCCAACAGCGGATTCTTTACACATAGGTAGTTTGGTTCAGATTATGACATTGGTTCATTTTCAACGTGCTGGTCATAAACCTTTCGCTTTAGTTGGCGGTGCCACAGGCATGGTTGGAGACCCTTCTGGAAAATCGCAAGAAAGAAACCTGCTATCTGAAGATGTATTAAACAAAAATCTTGCTGGAGTAAAAGCGCAGTTGGAAAGATTCTTAGACTTTGATTGTGGTGAGAATTCTGCTGAAATAGTTAACAACTACGACTGGTTCAAGGAGATAACCTTCCTTGACTTTATAAGGGATGTCGGTAAGCACATCACTGTCAACTATATGATGGCTAAAGATTCTGTCAAGAAAAGGCTAGAAGGTGAAACAGGCATGTCCTTTACCGAATTCACTTATCAATTAGTCCAAGGGTATGATTTCTATTGGTTGTACAAAAACAAAAACTGTAAAGTACAACTTGGCGGTTCAGACCAATGGGGAAATATTGTAACCGGCACCGAATTGGTAAGAAGAAAAGCAGGAGGAGAAGCATTTGCCATTACCACTCCATTGATCAAAAAAGCCGATGGTACAAAATTCGGGAAAACCGAAGGCGGTAATGTTTGGCTTGATGCTGATAGAACATCACCTTATGAATTTTACCAATATTGGTTGAATGCATCTGATGTTGATGCAACGAATTATATTAGAATATTTACACTTAAGTCTAAAGAAGAAATTGAAACTTTAGAGAAAGAGCATGCTGAGGCTCCGCATTTGAGAAAGTTGCAGATGGCTTTGGCAGAAGATATTACAATAAGAGTGCATTCAAAAGAAGCCTTAGAATCAGCCCTTAAAGCTTCTCAGATA
>CAYGNU010000423.1:0-4526 GCA_964351175.1 uncultured Roseivirgaceae bacterium
AATTTTAACTCAGCTACCATTACAAGGGCTAACTTTTATAAATCAAACTTACTTGAATCTGTTTTTGACAATGCGATAATCAATGATAGTAATTTTGAAGGTACAATTAAATCAAATTAAATACCATTTTCTTACATTTTTTATTTCAAATTAAAATTTTGAAATGTTAACCTAAAAGAAAATCTTCAACCTAATATAAAAAGATGCTATGAAAAATTTCCTATTAGTAATTTTACTTTTTTTTGCGTCTAATATATATGCTGTAAATTTAGATGAATTAACAAGAAATGATTATGAATATGTTAGAGAAACAATTGAAATAGCTGAAAATGGTCATTGGCATACGGCAGAAAAAAGAGCAAAAAATTTCCGCGATAAATCTTTTGTAAATTTATTATATTGGATGAAATTTCAAAAGGAAGAAACTCCAAAAGATTTCAAAGATATGATAAGTTTTATTAAGCTCAATCCTTCATGGCCAGGGTCTTATGCAATAAAATTAAGAATAGAAGAAAATATATCTGCTACCGATACAGATATTGATATAGTGGAATGGTTTCGTAAGCACCCTCCAAAAACTGCACGAGGCAAAATTATTTTTGCTGAAGCCTTACTAACCAAAAATCCATTTCAAAACCAAGATGAATTTACAAATTTAATCGAAAATGCTTGGGTAAATAATGATTTTGATAGAAACCTAGAAATATATTTCCTAAAAAACTATAAAACTTACCTTTCAGATTATTTACATAATAAACGCATAGAAAATCTTTTATGGCGTGGGGAGTTAAATCAAGCAACCCGTATAATTGATTACACATCAGCTTCTAAAAAGGAAGATTATGTTAAAAGAGTCAATCTAATGAAATCAAAGAAACTCGATGAGGTAAAAAATGATTACACAAAAGAAAACGATTTAGGGGTAATATATGAGATAGTCAAGATTTTAAGCAAAAAAGAGATTACAGTTAAAGCTAGCAATCTTTTATTAGCCCTGCCTTCAACTGTAAAATACAACGATAGATTTTGGCAATTAAAAAAGATTCAAATACGTGATGCTATCAAAAGTAAGAACTATCAACTAGCATATGAGCTAGCTAAATCCCATAACTCGAACAAGGCACAGGATTCATCTGATGGTGAGTGGCTAGCTGGTTGGATTGCTCTTGAATTTCTTAAATTACCCCAAACAGCAATTGGTCATTTTGAAAAATTTAATAATATTGTTTCCTACCCTATTAGTGTTTCAAGAGGTGCATATTGGCTTGCAAAAAGTTATGAGGCTACTAATGATAAAATTAATGCAACTACTTGGTACAATAAAGCACTTAAATATCCAGAAACTTTTTATGGCCAACTAGCTGCACATAAATTAAAGACAAAACCTGACATAATAAACTCTAGATCTTTTGAGATTGATGATTTTGATCATGCTGAGGTTAATAAAAATGAATTAGTAAAGCTTGCATTATATCTAAATTATTCTGATCAAACTAGCTATGCTAAAAAATTTATTACTACTGCCGTAGCTCAAGCTAAAACCAAGGGACAAATTACATTGATAACTGAGCTAGGTACAATGTTGGATCAACCAAATCTTTCAGTATATGCATCAAAAGAGGCTTTAAGGCAAAAAGTATATCTTAAATCTGCTTCGCATCCTATTTTGAGAAAATTTGATGTTAGCGTAATGGATAAAACTATTTTATTAGGGTTAATTAGGCAAGAAAGCGAATTTGATCATAAAGCAATAAGTTCGGCAGGTGCTATGGGTATGATGCAATTAATGCCGGCAACAGCTAAAAAAACAGCACAAAACTCAAAAATAAAATTTCATAAGAGTAAATTACTAGAACGTGAATATAATTTAAAAATAGGCTCATTACATTTCAAAGAGCTATTAAACGAACTAGATGATTCCTATATACTTTCTATAGCTTCCTATAATGCTGGAACAAGAAATGTAAAAAAATGGATAGAGGTTAATGGTGACCCTAGGAATTTGAATAACATTGATGAAATTGTAAATTGGATTGAATTGATACCATTTGCTGAAACCAGAAACTATGTACAAAGAGTTCTAGAAAACGCACAAATTTATAGGGCAATTTTACCAGATAATCAATTCAGTAAATTAACTCTTGAATCAGATTTGAAAAGACGCTCTAGTTTAAAACTTGCAACATCTGAAAACTAATATATAAATTTGACACAATGAAATTTTGGAGAGATGCCGGAGTGGTCGAACGGGGCGGTCTCGAAAACCGTTGTGCATTTATATGTACCGAGGGTTCGAATCCCTCTCTCTCCGCCATTAACTTGAATACAACCTTCCTATGCTCAAAGTGGGGTAGCCTCAAAACCCCAGTGTTTGCAGGGATTCTGGCGTTGTTATCATTACCTTACTCCGCACAAAATCTTCCATTTTCCTCGCATTTATCCTCTATAAGCTTCTCTCTCCTGAAATATCCGTACTTGGAAAAGCAAGGTACGGCAATTTTAGTCCAGTAAAACTGCGCCTTTCAATCCGTACCAGTTTTTATAGGCTATGCTCAAGGGTCGTCGCCGAATGATCGAAGAGGGTGTGGCGAGCCAGACGATGGAATCACTTACTACCGGCGTATTCTTGGTGGGTCTTGCGCTGCATTTTGGAGCCTCCAATATTGTCATTGGTCTGTTGGGTTCTATCCCTTTCCTTTCTAATCTATTCCAGATTCCGGCCATTCATTGGGTCGAGCGAAGCCGTGATCGTCGGCATATTGTGTTTATTAGTAGCCTCATCGGGCGAAGCTTTTTGCTATGTGTTGTAATGACACCGTTAATTGCAGATGAAAATATTGCCCTTGCCGTCATTGTCGGCGGCATGGCGATACGCTACAGCATTGGAGCCATGGGTTCGTGTGCATGGAATTCATGGGTAAAGGATTTGCTTCCTCCCCAAAAAGCGGGGGAGTTTTTAGGAATAAGACTTTTCTATCGCATGGGTGTTGCGACATTCTTAAGCATTGCTGCTGCCTTTTTCATTGACTGGTGGAATGACACCTATCCCATGCAGCAGGCATGGAGTTATGCCATTTTGTTCTTTCTTGGATACGTGGCGGCCATGATAAGCTCTGCGCTTATTCGTACCATCCCACATCCTGAAATGTCTGATCCAGAAGCTGAAGAATATGATAAGAACACGCGTTTTGCTTATTTGCGTAAGCCACTCAAGCATGAAAATTTCCGCAAACTCATCTGGTTTTTATTTACGTGGAATTTTGCCGTCAATTTGGCGGCCCCTTTCTTCACCGTGTATATGCTAAAGACACTGGAATATGATATGGTGTTTGTGCTGATGCTTGTTGTTACAAGTCAGATTATGCATACGATGACGTTAAAGCTATGGGGGCGCTATTCTGACCTTTACAGTAATAAAACCGTGCTCCGAATTTCCGGCACCCTGTTTGTGTTTTGTATTTTTGGTTGGACGTTTACCACCTTTCCTGACAAGCACGCGCTTACCACGCCGTTGCTGGTAATATTGCATATGTTAATGGGTGTAGCGATGGCGGGAGTAACACTAGCATCCGGCAACATCGCTCTGAAATTAGCTCCCAGAAACCAGTCCACGTCTTTTCTAGCGGTGAAAAGTATTTTGATATCAATTTCTGCTGGTATCGCTCCTTTATTTGGCGGTTTCTTTGCAGACTATTTTGAGGATAAAACCCTGTCGATTGATTTAAACTGGCAGGCAGATGCCGATAGCATTCTCTTCCAGACATTAAACATTCACCACTGGGATTTCTTTTTCCTACTGGCGTTTTTTATTGGCCTATATTCATTAAAATGTCTTATGCGGGTGGAAGAAGAAGGCTCTGTAAAACATCATGTTGCTGTACGCGGAATGGTGCACGACACCACGCGTGCCATTCGTGGCATTTCCACCATTGCCGGTATGCGTGATGCCTGTATGTATCCATTAAAAATGATGATCAACAAGAAATCAGAAGATTAAAGTTTTAACCTAGGCAGCGGCAAGTGTGGCGCTGTCTTAAGATGGGTTTTCATAACGTTCTAATGCGGATGTAAGAATCATGCTTAGTAAATCCTGATAGCTATAGCCCCCAAACTCGGCCATAAGATTCAACTTACCATCCCAACACCAACCGGGATTGGGATTAACTTCCAATAATTTGAGTTGACCATGTTTATCAGCCCTAAAATCAAAACGTGCATAATCACGACAGCCCGTGCGCTCAAAGAGCGTGGTTGAAGCGTCTGTCAACTTGCGTTTGCTTTCTTCATCAAGCTCAGCTTCCTGATAGGAGATGTCTTGCCAATAAGGAGATTCCGGCAACCATTTTGATTCATAACCAAGGATGTGCGGAAGCCCCTTAGGAAGTTTGCTGTAATCTACTTCTAGCACCGGAAGGACAGTATAATTTCCAACATTCCCGATAACGCCGACACTATACTCTTTGCCTTCAAGAAATTCCTGTATCAACCCTGGTGTGCTGGGCATTGTTTCGCGCAAAGCGTCGAGA
>CAYGNU010000424.1:0-4488 GCA_964351175.1 uncultured Roseivirgaceae bacterium
GTCTATATTCTTGTTTCATATAATAGTTTTCTATTAGCCCAGCCTTTTCGTTCAGAACCGTATCTTTTAATAATTGGTGCTTTCTCATTTATTGTCTTCAAAGATTTGAGAATTATTATTCCAATTTTTCTGGTACTAACTGTTACTTATACATTTTTACTTTATCATATCGTTGATACAACACCATCACTTGAATTTATAGACAATGGGTTAGTAATTAGAGTTTTAATCTACTTCGGATTGCTTTTCTCCATTATGTACATTTTACGACTCGAGTATTTAAGAAAGCACAAGGAGTTAAATGATCAGGCCCTAGCGCTCGCAAACACAAATGACCAGCTTCAAAAGTTAAACTTTACTAAAGACAAAATTTTTTCTATCATTAGTCATGATCTAAAAAGTCCAATAGGATCTTTAAAAGGGCTCTTAAGCTTATTGAAGGATGAACACATATCCATTGAAGAATTTAAAAAGGCTACTTCTGGACTAGACCGGCAAGTAAATCAGCTTTATGAGTCAATGAATGAGATGCTGATTTGGTCAAGGTCACAATTGCATGGTTTAGAGCCAAAACCAGTAAATATTGACTTAAGGGGTTTAGTACATGAAATTGTAGGCGTCAATAAATTAGCCGCACGTAGTAAAAGGATTATTCTTACCTCAACCATTCCGAACGAGATACAGGTTTACTGTGACCAGAACATGTTAAAATCTGTAATTCATAATTTGATTACTAATGCAATTAAATTCACCAAAAAAAATGGCGCCATTTCTTTACTTGCTTTTGAGATGAATAATAAAGTACATATTGTGGTAGAAGATACTGGAGTGGGTATGTCAGCTGAAGATATTACCAAAATACTAGACAGGAATGTTCATCATACTACCTATGGCACCAACAATGAAAAAGGAACTGGACTGGGTGTAATTATGTGTAAAGAATTTGTGGAGAAAAACAATGGAATATTTAATGTAACCTCTGAAAAAGGAAAAGGCTCTTCATTTGAAATTGTATTACCTTCAAAATCATAAAAATTTATTAACGTGTCAAATACAGATCTAATAATAGAAGAGCGTAGTCGAGACATTGGTGACTTTATGGTAGGGCGACTGATCCCTTTTAGGAAAAAGCGTATGGTAGGGCCATTTATATTTATCGACCACATGGGGCCAACCATTATTGGTAATGGTAAGTATATGGATGTAGATCAGCATCCACATACAGGACTCTCTACGCTCACTTATATGCTAGAAGGTGAAATTGTACATCAGGATAGTGTAGGTACTGATCAGCTGATAACACCAGGCTCTGTCAACTGGATGACTGCGGGCCAAGGTGTGACCCATACAGAAAGAACCCCCATAAACAGAAGAACTTCAGAAACTTCTACCGTTCATGGATATCAGATATGGGTGGCATTGCCAAAATATTTAGAGGAGATACAACCCTCATTTCATCATATAGAAGCCCACGAACTGCCACAATGGAAAGATGGCGAAGCGAGCTTCAAACTAGTAGCGGGCAAGGGTTTTGGTAAGGAATCTCCGGTGCCCGTTCACTCCGATTTATTTATGGTAGAAATCAAAACAGTAGAAGATTATGAGCTAGATATCAACGGCCAACTGTTTGGTGAAATAGGTATTTGCATTGTAGAAGGCAGCATTCAAGCCTGTGAGCACCATGTGGGTGCTGGCAATATGCTAGTGTCGAAAATTGACAATCAATGTGCTATAAAAATAAAAGGGGGTACCCACCTGTTGCTCTTTGGTGGACAGCCGTTTGAAGAAGAGCGATTTATCCATTGGAATTTTGTAGCCACCAGCAAGGAGAAGTTAGAAGAAGCCAAGCAACGATGGCGAGAAAGGAGATTTCCTAAAGTACCTAATGATGACACTTATGTGCCGCTGCCCGGGAAATAGCTAGTATCATAATATTTTACCACATCTTCAATGACAGCTGGTCAAAGTAGGCTTGCTTCTGAACGATGAGCGCCTTATCAATCATTTTACCAGTTTCTCTATCCTGCTGTTTTATAGGGCTGAAGGCATAATCATAGCACACATAATACACCTGATTACTGTTCGATTTATAGATCGATGAAAAATATCTATAATCATACTGCATAGTATCCAGCACTTCTTTCCTAACCGTGGCTTTACCAATGGGACAAAGGGATTTCAATATTCTTCTGTTTTTTCGAATTAGCCTATTCACCTCTAAAATCAAGCGCTGGTCATCACGCTTGTTTTGGTTGTTGAAGGAATTACGACATTGATCATCACAGAATTTTTTATCCACCCTTCCGGTGAGTTTTCCGCCACATTGCCTGCATACTTGGTTCATTTATTATCCGTTTTATAAACGCTTATAGTCGACTATAAACATTTATAAACATAGTAATTATTTTTTATTTCATCTTGTTTACACTATGCCTTTTAATTGCGATGGAACAAAAGCTTAAAAGCATCACTTTAAAGCACCTTTTAATAAAGGGTGAAAAGTGCATTGGTATAAAATACTATCCTGATAAGGTTATTAATGCCCTTGTGAAGCAGTTACCCTCATGCAAATGGTCTGACACGTATTCTATGGTGTATTTGCCAAATAACCACAACAACCTTAATGTTATCATGAAGACCTTTAAAGGCGTGGCTTGGCTGAATGGACAGCATTTTTTTGGTAAAGCGACAAGGCCTTTAAACGACCAAGCTCCGGCAATAGACCATTATAGACAGCGGAAGCTAACAAAAGGCTATATCCCCTGTCCTGAAGAATACTTGAAAAAGCTAGAGGTAAGAAAATACTCACTAAATACCGCTAGAAACTACATAGCTCATTTTGAGAAGTTTATAAATGCTCATAAACAAACCAAGCTCAATGAAATAGGTGAATATGACATTAGTAATTACATTTCTACACTTGTCAATAAGAAGTATTCTGACTCATATATTAACCTGAGTATTAATAGTATTAAGTTTTATTATGAGGTGGTGATGGGCATGCCTAACCGCTTTTACAGTGTAGAAAGACCCATTAAAAAAGAAAAGCTACCGGAAGTACTGAGCAAAAAAGAAGTATTGTCCATGATAAACGTGACCAAAAATCTTAAACACAAATGTATGATCAAGCTGCTCTACTCTGCGGGACTTAGAAGAAGCGAGCTATTACAACTTGAGCTAAAAGATATTGAAAGCAATAGAATGTTGATAAAAGTACGGTGCGGAAAGGGTAATAAGGATAGATACACGCTGTTAAGTGAATCATTACTTATTGATTTAAGAAAGTATTATAAGATATATAAACCTTCTGTACTTCTTTTTGAAGGATATCGTAAAGAAGCTTATAGCGGAACAAGCTTAGCTAAAATTGTGAGCAAGGCAGCCAAACTAGCTAATATCCAAAAACATGTAAAACCACATATGCTTAGGCATAGTTTTGCTACTCATCTTCTAGAAGAGGGTGTTGACCTACGGCATATTCAAACACTAATGGGGCATAGCTCTACTAAAACGACTGAAATATATACACATGTGGCAGTAAATGGCCTCAGAAAAATCAAAAATCTCTTAGATTAGCAAAAAAACATTAGTGATATAGCAGAACTTCTGTTATCCTGATGTTATATGCAATTTGTGTTATTCCAGAATAAAAATCTCTTCGATTTTCATATTGAATACCTTCGAAATATCAAATGCTAATTTCAAGGAAGGGTTGTATTTTCCTTTCTCAAGGAAAACGATTGTTTCCCTACGCACGCCAACTTTCTTGGCAAGATCAACCTGAGTAAGGTTATCCCTCGCCCGAAGTTCTTTAATCCTTGTTGTCATCGGAAATCCCAATTTTCGAAAACCGGAACCAGTTGATAAGGAAAACCACTCCCATAGCAATTAGACCAAGACCCAATATTATTTTGGACTGTGGACTCATATCTTTAACAAATAGTATTATGAACGTCCACATATAGACCGAGAACTGGAAAGCCTTTGCAGCTGCTTTTTCCTTAATGCTTTTTGAAAATTCATCTTCTGTGGTCAGACCCACTTTTGCACTTCGATAAGTATCAACAGCCATATACAGTATAAATGCCACTATCAGGGCAACCAATCCGACAGTCAGCCATTCTAACGGATGAAATGGTTCTTTACTTTGAAGTATCCAATTTATCAACAAGGCAACTATGGCTAATGCAGCTAAAATTTGAAGAGGTAGTTTGATTTTTGATTTCATATTTTGTTATGTATATCTAACACATAGTTATATATTTCTAACTAACAAAGCAAACCTTATGAATAAAAAAGCATATAACAGACGCTGATCAGGCATATGTCTTAGTGGTTTCTGGTTGATTTTAGTGCAACACGACCGTGAATCTGCCGCTGAGAAACGGCAGTGCTTGCTACCATCTTTTGCTCGCAGGATTTTTTGACTTGCGGAACGCAGTGCCATTTGGAACCGTTGTGAGCTTCGGCAGATTTCACTACTTTAGT
>CAYGNU010000425.1:0-4461 GCA_964351175.1 uncultured Roseivirgaceae bacterium
ATCGGGCACTACTATTCCCATTATTTTGGGATTGCAAATGTAAAATTAATTTTTAAAAATAATAAGGGTGGGAGAAAAAAATCTAATTCTTATTTTCAGATTTTTTCATTTGCTCCTCAAGGAAGCCATCAGCAAAAAATTGATACTTATTAAGAATTGATTTTACTGCATTTCTTACTTGTTGATAATCATAAAAATCAACCTTCTGATAAGTGTCAGTTGCATAACCCTGCCAAATGGACGAATTCATTTTTCTATCAAATACCTGGATCAACAATGTTCCATTCCTTAAATCAAAGTTATGCTTTTCATATTCAAGGTCATTATCTCTTCGTTTAGCCCATTCATTAATATCTGGTTGATTATAACCTCTGAATTTCAAGCTATCCTTAAATATCGCATAGTTTAGGTATAGGTCGGGTTTATTCTTTTTTCTTTTATAACCCAAGAATTTCATGTGTTGCTCAATCGAGGTTCTTATGTGAAGTGTGTCATCACCTTGGAATTCATTTACAGAAAAGAAATCATAAGTATTATACTTATCGAACCTTCCCTTGAAACTATAGTCATACTCAACTGGCAGTTCCTTGTAGCTCATACAGGCACTAATGCTTGCTAGTAAAAAGACTAATCCAAATAACCTCATAATGATGACTTAACAATAATTCCACCAAAAAGTTAATTGAAAATGTTGACTAGGAGAAATTATGAGAGTCATAAAAATGACACTTATAATTTATAATTTCTCCTGTATCCATTTTCGAGCATTTAGGAAAGGCTCGATCCATGGACTTACCTCATCTACATTTCTGTTTTCTGGATAGTGAGCCCAGTTGTATGGGTATAACGATCTTTCCAAATGAGGCATTATTGCAAGGTGCCTACCATTAGTGGAGCAAACCGCAGCAGTTGCATGTTCTGAACCATTTGGATTTCCAGGGTATTGCTCGTAACTGTATTTAGCAATGATATTATACTGTTTTGCATCACCAGGAAGAACAAATTTGCCTTCACCATGAGCAAGCCATACTCCCAGTCTTGAATCAGATAATGTTTTGAACATCACTGAATTATTCTCAGGGATATTAACGTTTATAAATGCGGATTCAAATTTGCCTGAAGCATTGTGCTGCATCTTTGGATGATTTTTCATTTCTGGAAATAACAATCCTAATTCCATCATTAATTGGCACCCGTTACAAACGCCTAAGCTTAGCGTATCTGGCCGTGCATAAAAATTGTCTAGCGCTGTTTTGGCCTTTTCATTATATAAGAACGCACCAGCCCATCCTTTCGCAGAACCTAGAACATCAGAATTTGAGAAACCTCCTACAAAAGCAATAAAGTTAACATCTGATAGATCTTCTCTTCCAGCTATTAGGTCAGTCATGTGTATATCCTTGACGTCAAAACCAGCCAAATGCATACACCAGGCCATTTCCCTATCACCATTCACTCCTTTTTCTCTAATAATAGCTCCCTTAATGCCAGTTTTAGTTTTCCTGCTTTTATCTATGTGGTAACTTGATAAAGATCCTTTAAAGTGCTTAGGAAAAGAGTATTGCAAGGGTTGCACTTTATAATTTTCAAATCGACTATTAGCGTTTGCCTTGCCACTTTGTTTCACATCTAAGAGATACGAGGTTTTAAACCATACATCTCTTAAATCATCAATATCAAGAACTAATTCCTTATCGTCATAACTTATGTTTAGATGTCTGCTTTCTATTGGACTACCAATATTAATTGCTTCAATTCCATTTTTCTGCAAGTCATTAATTACTTGATCAGCATTTTTAACTTGAACTAGAACCGCAGGTTTTTCAGTAAATAAGGCTTTGACAATATCAGCTTCATTTAATTTTGAGAGATCTATTTTTAATCCTCCTGATTGGTTTGAGAATGTCATTTCAAGTAATGAAGTAACCAAGCCTCCAGCCGAAATGTCATGACCGGCAAGTACTTTTCTTGAATCAATTAAATCTTGAATAGTGTTAAACCCTCTTTGGAAATATTCACTGTCTTTTACTGTTGGAGATTGAGTGCCAACCTTATTTAATATTTGAGAGAATGAGCTGCCTCCCAAATGCGAGGCATCTTTAGATAAGTCAATATACAGGATTGAAGAATCAGGGATGTTAACAATATTTGGGCTAACCACTTTATTTACATCTTCAACCTCTCCAATAGTACTTATAATAACAGTTCCAGGAGAGTAAACAACCTTTCCATCAGGATATTTTTGAGTCATCGATAATGAATCCTTTCCAGTTGGAATATTTATTCCTAGCTCTTGAGCAAATTCACTTACAGCTTTTACTGCTTCATATAGTCTAGCATTTTCACCTTCATTTTTTGCCGGCCACATCCAGTTAGCACTTAGAGAAACACCTTTTAACTTGTTGGTTAATGGTGCAAATAACAGGTTTGTCAAAGATTCTGCGATGGCTAACCTTGATCCCGCGACCGGATCTACAAGGGCTGCTATTGGTGCATGACCAATGGAAGTTGCGACACCCTTATTGTCTTTGTAATCAATGGCCATCACGGCTACATCATTCAGCGGCAATTGTATTTCTCCACAAGTCTGCTGTTTTGCTACTTTTCCAGTAACAGATCTATCAACTTTATTAGTTAACCAGTCTTTACAGGCTACTGCTTCTAATTGAAGAACTTGCTCTATATATTCTGCAATTTTATTTTCGGAATAACTCAACTCTTCGAATGAAGATTGAACTAAATTGTCTTCAAGAATAGTTTTAGGGGAAGAGCCAAACATATGACTCAAATCCCAATCAATGGCATTCTTTTTTGAAACCTTATTTTCAAATTTAAAGTGACCATCTCCTGTGACTTCGCCAACATTATAAAAAGGGGCTCTTTCTCTTTCAGCTACTTCTTTTAAGGTTTCCATATCCTTGCTTTTCATCACAAGACCCATTCTTTCCTGTGATTCATTACCAGCAATTTCTTTATCAGAAAGTGTAGGATCACCGATTGGTAATGCGTGGATATCAATAGTTCCACCTGTTTCTTCAACTAATTCAGAAAGGCAGTTTAAGTGTCCACCTGCACCATGATCATGAATAGAAACAATTGGATTGTTGTCACTTTCCTGCATAGCGCGGATAGCGTTCATTGCTCTTTTCTGCATTTCCGGGTTCGATCGCTGAATAGCATTTAGTTCGATACTATTGCCATATTCCCCTGTAGCTACTGAAGATACAGCACTACCACCCATTCCAATTCTATAGTTATCTCCGCCAAGAATAACTATTCTATCACCTTTTTCAGGAGTGTCTTTCTTGCTATCTTTTTCTTTACCAAAGCCAATTCCACCAGCCTGCATAATAACTTTGTCAAAGCCGTAGTTCTTACCGTTTTCGCTGTGTTCAAATGTCAAGAGACTGCCGCATATTAGTGGCTGACCGAATTTATTTCCAAAGTCAGAGGCACCATCAGAGGCCTTTATTAAAATGTCCATGGGCGTTTGGTATAACCATGCTCTTTCGTCCATTCCATTTTCCCATTGCCTATCTTTTTCGAGACGAGAGTAGGAGGTCATATAAACTGCAGTGCCTGCCAGAGGAAGACTTCCTTTGCCACCAGCTAGTCTGTCTCTAATTTCGCCTCCAGAACCAGTAGCAGCTCCATTAAATGGCTCTACAGTTGTAGGGAAGTTATGTGTCTCAGCTTTTAAACTAAGAACTGTATCCATTTCTTTTGTCTCAAAGAAATCGGCTTTGTTTTGAGTGGCAGGAGCAAACTGCTCTGCTTTTGGCCCTTTTACAAATGCTACATTGTCTTTATAAGCTGAAACTATATAATTCGGATTCTTTTCTGAGGTTTGCTTTATCATTTTGAAAAGAGAAGATTTCATCTCTTTACCATCAATAATAAAGGTGCCGTTGAATATTTTATGTCTACAATGCTCTGAATTTACCTGAGAAAACCCAAAGACTTCTGAATCAGTTAATGGTCTACCAAGCTCCTTGGCAACCCCTTCTAAATAGCCAATTTCTTCACTGCTTAAAGCCAAACCTTCTTTCTGATTGTAGGATGCAATATCAGAAATTTCTAAAACAGGCTCTGGGTCATGTTCAATAGTAAATAGAGATTGATTCAAACCGTCATAAATCACTTCTAACATCGAATCGAAATGATAATCATCTGACCAAGGTTTAAACTCCTCAATTCTATCAATGCCAGAAATACCCATATTTTGAGTTATTTCAACAGCATTAGTACTCCAGGGAGTAATCATTTCCTTTCTAGGGCCAATGAATTTCTCTGAAATTTCTTCTGCGCTGATGATTTCTGCTTCGCCAAAGAGCCAAACAAGTTTGTTAAGATCAACATCTGAAAGTGTGGTTTTGAATCCTACTGCATAGACATTTTTGCTACGGCTTCGGAAAAACTTGATCATGAAATAGAAGGTTTGAGTGGGTCAAATTTTACAAC
>CAYGNU010000426.1:0-4452 GCA_964351175.1 uncultured Roseivirgaceae bacterium
ACATCGCTACCTCCTGTAGTACAAGCCTCGTATAACTTCAAAAGATCTTTTGGGTTATGGGAGAAATCAGCATCCATTTCAAAGATGAAATCGTATCCTTTTTCAATGGCAAATTTAAAACCACAGATGTAGGCAGTACCTAATCCTAGTTTGCCCTCGCGCTCAATTAAATGGAGAGTTCTACCCTTTAAACCAGCCGCTTGAATTTCCTTGACAATTTCACTTGTACCATCGGGAGACCCATCGTCAACTATCAGAATATCAAAAGGTTTAGAAAGTGATACCACCGCATCAATGATCAGACGGATATTTTCTTTTTCATTAAAAGTTGGAATAATTACTAAACTGTCGTTCACTTAAAATTTTTTAAAGCGGAAATCAAAAATAATAAATACTGACCAATCTTTTTGACCATTGGTATAACTTTATGACCTTTAACTATTTTTAAATCATTTTGTTGAATCATTAAACGTGAATATTTTGAATAAATGCATTTTCCTCGATCGTGATGGAGTAATAAATAAAGATTTTGTTGATTATGTTTATTCTGAGGATAAGCTTTTTATTTTACCTGGAGTTGTGGATGCTTTAAAAGCTTTGAAAAATGCAGGTTATCTCTTAATAATCATTACTAATCAGTCAGGGATTACTCAAGGGATTTACACAGAAGAGGATATGAATTCTGTTCATCAAATAATTCAGGAAAAATGTGGGGGAGTGATTGATGATATATACTTCGCCCCTGGACACCCTTCAAAATCAGAAAGCCTTTCTCGCAAGCCAGGC
Organism: uncultured Roseivirgaceae bacterium; assembly: GCA_964351175.1. Taxonomy (GTDB): domain Bacteria; phylum Bacteroidota; class Bacteroidia; order Cytophagales; family Cyclobacteriaceae; genus Fulvivirga. Next base: position 787 of record CAYGNU010000426.1, read on the forward strand.
TCATTAATGTTTGAACGGGCCATCGCTAAGTACAAAATTGATGTCAACCAATCATGGATGGTTGGGGATAAGCATAGAGATTTGATTCCTGCTAAGAAATTGGATATAAAAAGTATACAAGTTGATCATTCAGACAGCATACTGGCGGACTACAAAGTTGCAAACCTGCCAGCTGCTGTTGAAGTTATTTTGGGCTAGTACCCTAATATTTTGAGCATAGAGTCGCTGGTTTGCTCATCGGCAAATAGTTCTGTTACTATTTTCCCATCCTTGGTTTTATTAATTAAAACATGTTTTGGGGCTGGTATCAGACAATGCTGAATTCCTCCATAGCCACCTAGTGATTCTTGATATGCACCCGTATTAAAGAAACCAATATAAAGAGGTTCACTTTGATTAGAATCCTGCATCGGTAGAAAGACCTCACTAGTATGCGATTCAGAGTTGTAATAGTCCATACTATCACAAGTTAATCCGCCAATATTTACTTTATGATACATATTATCCCATTTATTAATCGGGAGCATGATGTACTTTTGATTTAATCCCCAAGCATCAGGTAAGTGAGTGATGAAAGATCCATCAATCATATACCATAATTCTTTATCATTCTGAAGTTTTTCATTCATGATTGAATAGAGTACTGCTCCACTTTCACCAACAGTAAAACTTCCAAATTCCGTAAATATGTTTGGAACAGGTACATTGTTCTTACCACAGATCCACTTGATGTTTTCGATGATCTGTTCGATCATATACTTATAATCAAACTCGAAATGTAAAGATGTCTTTATTGGGAAACCACCACCAATATCAATGGTATCTAGTTCGGGACATTCCTTTTTAAGTTCACAATATTTGAAAATGAATCTACTCAACTCACTCCAATAATAGGCAGTATCTTTAATTCCTGTATTGATGAAAAAGTGAAGCATTTTCAGCTTCGCTTTTTTACTTGGCTTAATTTGATCTTTGTAGAGATGGTTTACATCGCTGTACCGAATACCAAGTCTAGAGGTATAGAACTCAAAATTTGGCTCTTCATCTGCAGCAATCCTGATTCCCACATTGTAAGATCCTTCTACATTTTCCTCATAGTGACTAAGTTCTGAAAGATTGTCTAATACTGGGATACAGTTCTTGAAACCATCGTTTAGTAGTCCTGTAATATATTGCCTGTACAAAGGCCTTTTAAATCCATTACAAACAACAAAAGTATCTTTAGTAATTTTTCCTGCTTCCTCCAGTTTTCTAACAATCGGAATATCGTAAGAAGATGAAGTTTCAAGATGAATATCGTGATTTAAAGCTTCATTTAAAATAAAACTGAAATGCGAAGATTTAGTGCAATAACAATAAGTATATGAACCCTCATATTTATGCTTTTTAAATGCATCTGCAAATAGCTTTTTAGCATACTTTATGTTCTCACCTATTTTTGGTAAATAAGTAAGCTTTAAAGGAGTTCCATATTGTTTTATAATATCCATCAATGGGACATCATGAAAGTGTAGTTCGTTATTGGTGACCTGAAATTCCTTTTGAGGGAAATAAAAGGTCTGCTCTATTAAATCAACGTATTTTTTCAAAGTCTAATTAGTTTATCTTGTTGCAATTTTAATGAATAGGTATTAATAACTATACTAAATTCTGATTTCCTTCAGACATAAGATAACAGTATCTTTTTAAATATCTAATGTTATGGTTTGAAATCCTATATACTTACATTTGCAACCTGAAATTTGTAACTCCTTATTTTATGATAGATGTCCATGTTTTAGACGAAACTGCTCCATTAAAAGCGGTGATTTTGGGTTCTGCAAAAGGGATCGGTGAGGAGCCAGACTTAGAGGATGCTTATGACCCTAAGAGTAAAATGCATATCGCTGCTGGTACTTTTCCTGTTGAGAAAGATATGACATTAGAAATGGATGCATTCGAATCCGTGCTAAAGAAACATGGTGTTCAAGTTTATAGACCAGAGGTTATTGAGAATTATAATCAGATCTTTTCAAGAGATATTGGTTTTGTAATTGAAGACAAGTTTATTAAACCAAGAATTTTAAAAAACAGAAGAAGAGAAATTGAGGGTATACAATACATTCTAGACAAGATTCCTGAAGAGAGGATATTAAATGTACCAGAGGGAGTTCAAATTGAAGGTGGTGATGTTATGCCCTGGAATGACTATATTTTTGTAGGCTACTCTAAACAGCCAGATTTTGATAAATACATTGTAGCTAGGACCAATGAGCAGGGTGTGAAGTTTTTGACTGACAGCTTTCCTAACAAAACTGTAAAGGCCTTTGAACTTCATAAATCTGATGATAATGCCTATGATAATGCTTTGCACCTAGATTGCTGTTTTCAGCCCGTAGGTAAAGATAAGGCAATCATTCACAAAGAAGGCTTTAAAAACTTGGAAGACTATGAGTTTTTAGTTAACTATTTCGGTAAGAATAATGTCTTTGATATTTCGAAGGAAGAAATGTTTGACATGAATTCAAATGTATTTTCAATTTCACCAACAGTAGTTGTTTCAGAAAAAGGATTTACCAGATTGAATAAACAATTAAGAAATTGGGGCTTCACTGTAGAAGAAATTCCATATGCAGAAATTGCTAAGATGGAAGGTTTATTGAGATGTTCAACATTGCCTTTGAAAAGAGAATATTAATGAAAACAAGACAAAGTACGGATACAATAATGATGATAAGGCCTGTCCGTTTTAGAATGAATGAGCAAACGGCTGTCAACAACTATTATCAAAAAGTGCTGGATGGATTAACTGCAGAAGACGTTCAGAAAAAGGCATTGTCAGAATTTGATGACTTTGTAGAAAAGTTGCGTCTAAAGGGAGTGAATGTTTTAGTGGTTGATGATACAATTGACCCTGATACGCCAGATTCAATTTTCCCAAACAATTGGATATCCTTTCATGATGATGGAAGAATCGGTTTATACCCCATGTTTGCAGAAAATAGAAGATTAGAAAGAAGAAGTGATATTATAGAAAAACTTAGAGAGCAGTTTGAGGTTAGTGCCTTAGTTGATTTCACTGAGTTTGAAGGGTCGGATATTTATTTAGAGGGTACTGGCAGTATGATCTTAGACAGGCCAAATAAAATATGTTATGCAGCCATGTCTGAACGTACGCAAGAGCAACCTCTTGAAGAATTTTGTGAGGCATTTGGTTATGAAGCGGTTAAATTTGTAGCTAATCAAGATGTTGATGGCAAGAGGCTTCCTATATATCATACTAATGTGATGATGTGTGTAGCTGATGAATTTGCTATTTTATGTGTTGAAAGCATAGATGACCAGAAGGAAAGAAGAGCAGTCATTGATAAACTTGAGCGTACCGGTAAAGAAGTTATCGCAATATCGGAGGATCAAAAACATCATTTTGCTGGAAATATGCTTCAAGTAAGATCAATAGAGGATAACATTTACTTGGTAATGTCAGAAGCAGCATACCAATCGTTGAATAAAGATCAAATTAGTAAAATAGAAAAATACTGTCCAATCATTCATAGTTCACTGGATACTATAGAAGCCTTAGGTGGTGGTAGTGCAAGGTGCATGATGGCGGAGGTATTTTTACCTAAAAAATAAAATATGGAAAACAGACCTATTTCAGATTTTATAGAGACCCACAACCAGCAT
>CAYGNU010000427.1:0-4434 GCA_964351175.1 uncultured Roseivirgaceae bacterium
AACCATTGGCTTTCTGTTGACGAAGAATATCTATTATCGCCATCCGAATAAGAGTAATTACGACTCGCAGGAAGCAACTCTGAGACTTTCTTTGTAGTGACATCAACCATTTTGATCGTTGTTCTTTCTTCTAGGTAAGCCACATAATTACCATCTGGAGAATACAAACCTTGAAACTCAACAGCGCTAGTGGAGACTAATGGACTTTCCTCTAGTAATGTAGACATATAGAAATATGGCTCCTCACTACGCTTTATTTTAGTTTCATAAAGATTCCATGAGCCATTTCGCTCTCCAGCATATAATATCTTTTTACCATCAGGAGAAAAACTAACCGATCTCTCTTGATCAGGAGTATTGGTTATTCGCTTCGTAGTTCCACCATCTACAGATGATACGAAAACCTCTCCTCTAACTACAAATACAAATTCTTTACCATTGGGTGATATAGACATTTCAGAAATTCCAGACGAAATGGGTACTATTTCATGTGATAAATTCTGTCTAACACTAAAGATTTCAATTGCCACCTTACTTGGTTGACTGCCCTCTGTCATTGTATATATTTCACCATCATAACCGAAACAAAGCTTACCACTATTGGCTATTGATAGAAACCTTACAGGATGCGTGTTAAAAGAGGTGACCTTTTGGGATGTTCCCCCAGCTGCTGGCATTTTATGTACATTAAAACTTCCACCTTCTTCACTAAGGTAAAATATTGATTGTTCGTCTGGACTTAATACTGGATCTCTGTCTTCCCCTTCAAAAGTAGTTAACTGCTTATGAGTTGCTGTCTTAGTATCATACACCCATAAGTCTCTAGCTATAGATGATTTATGATGCTTGCGCCATTCATTTTCATAACCCTTTCTGTCTTGATAATAAAGTTTGGTACCGGCATTATTGTATACTGCTTCTTCTGAAGGCGTAGTCAACACAGTTACAGGTGCAGCACCGTTTATGCTGATGGCATATAGTTCAGGCATCCTAGAATTTGGAAACTGAGCATATTTAGGAAGATCAACCCTCCAAGAGTTAAAAAGTACCTGCTCATTATCTGAAGTAAAACTTCTAGGAAAATCATCGGAAGAATGATGTGTGAGTCGTTTTACATCACCACCAGTTACTGGAGCAATAAATACATCAAAATTGCCATATCTATCTGATGCAAAAACAATGCTCTTTCCATCATTAGACCAGACAGGCATAAATTCATAAGATTCATCAACCGTTAATGGCATAGCGGTTCCGCCAGTGGCATTTACCAAATAAATATCTCCCTTATATGAAAATGCTATTTGAGAACCATCTGGTGAAATAGCCGGGTAGCGCATCCATAATGGAGCACTATTAGCTATACATGGAATAGTTAATAGAAGTAATAAGACAAAATGCTTCATGTTAATTGGTTTAGTAGACAATAAATAAAGATAATAAACTAAACCGAGGATAACGACAGATGGTGTCAAAGACACATGTGATTATAGCATCACTATTATTAATAGCAGAAGGGTGTTATTTGACTTTTAAAAAACCTAATTAAGGTTTAACTACTTGCTGAGGATCCAGTAATGGTAAACATAAAATAGGTATGTCTAACCTATCAACAATTTGTTCAGTGATACCGCCTCTTCCAATATGATCCATACCTTTTTTTCCATGGGTATTCATAATGATTAAATCAAGGTCTAGATCCTCAGAAAGATGTTTTATACCAGTATCGAATTGATAATCATTATAAATTACTTCAGTAGTTTCAAAATCAAAATCCTTCTTGAAATTGTTCATCCTACTTTTCATAGTACGATAATCAAAAAACATAGAAGGCGTATTAATACAGCAAAGAAAGAGTTTTGCCTGCATTTTAATGACAAAATCATTAATCCAACTTTCATTAGTCAAGTATTCATTGGTAAAATCTGAGAGTAGCGCTATGTTTCTAACCTTGTTTTTCATAACACTTTTTGTGGCCAAAACAGGAATAGATGTATATCTTATCACATCATGCATGCACGAGCCTAAAGGTCTATTTTTATTTCCATCCGAAAAAAGTGAGCTCATTACAATCAAATCATAGCGTTGTTCATTAGCTAAACAATGGATGGTATCTTTTTTATTATTACCATCAATAATATAATCTGTTTTTAACCCCATTTCCGAACATCTCTTCACTAAACTATCAAGAGCCTTTTTGGCGGTTAAAAGCTCCTCTTTTATTTCAGAATGTTCATTCCCTACATTGTTATCAAATAATCTCTCAAAGTCTTTAGGGAGATTGTTTATAAGATGAATAAAGGTAATACCTTTATAAAGATGAGCACCTATATCCAATGCTATTGCTATTGCATTATCGGAATTAGATGACAAATCTGTAGGGACTAAAACTCTCATATTACTTATTTAGGATTTACAATTCATTTCCCATTTTCGGGTTTCTTTTTGACGACATCAGATTTGTCTTTTGTCATTTTTTTATCTTTAGTCAGCCAATTGTCATCAAATGAATTCCTACCCAAGAAATGATTCCCATCAAATAAAGAGCTGTATCGATTCCCAAATCGATGAAAAATACTGTTTTTTAACTTTAATAGTAACATGGCTTTGTTCTTTAATTTCTATAGTAAAATTAGCTTTACAAGGCTGTAACTCTCTTGACTGGCATCACAATTAAAAGTGATAATTGTCATCGTTATTAAGTAGAATGTAGCTTCTACTAGAAGGGTGCTCAAACCCATTTTTATTTATGCATCTGATTCAGTAATACCTTCTAATTTATTTTTAAACTCTTTAGTGGCAACCATTAAAATACGCTGATGACTTTTTAGCTCGTTGTGCTTTTTAGTTAATTGCTCGTGCCTCTGTGTTTCTTCTAAATGATTTTCTTTTAGAGCAGCATCTGAAATACCTATTAATCGCTCATGAATATGAAGCTCACTAGTATGCATGCCAAATTCCTTTGCGTGGCCGTTCATACGATCTTCATGGTTATCGACAGAGGTCTCAATATGCACTAAAGCGTCTCTTAAAGATGCTAATTCTTTTCTCCACATCTTCATATCCTGTTGCCACATACTTATATCAGAGTCCCATTTTTGGTGCTCTTGGTGCATTTCTAGTTGATTTGATGTGCCCATAACTGATAAATTTTCTATGAAGCTATAAATCATCTATGACAATTTAAATGACAAAAATCACAGATACCTATGATAGCTGTCACAGCAATGTTGATGCTATAAATCGATCTTTAATATGTAATTAATATTTTCTTAAAACAGGAGGTTAATATGAAAGCATTAGAAAAATCATCGGCATTTCCGGGTGTAAGCACCCTATTCAATGACTTTTTCGAAGACAATCGAATGATGAATTTTGATTGGTCAAATGGATGGAATAAAATGCCATCAGCAAACGTCATTGAAGACGACAAAGAGTTCAAGATTGAACTGGCCGCTCCAGGCATGAAAAAGGATGACTTTAAAGTTGATATCGTTAACAACAAATTGACCATTAGTTCCGAGCAGAACACTGAAAAAGAAGAAGTTAACGAGAATTATACAAGAAAAGAATTCAGCTATAATTCATTCTCAAGAACCTTTATATTACCAGAATATGTTGAAGTTGAAAAAATTGAAGCTTCTTATAAGGATGGTATTTTAAGGCTCGACTTACCTAAAAAACCAGAAGTAGCTAAACTAACCAAAAAGGTTATTGAGGTTCATTAAAACTAGAAGAGCTCCCTAATACTGGGGAGCTCTAATTAAACCAACAAAGTCATGATTAAGCGTATTTTAGTACCCACAGATTTTTCAGAATGTGCTGAAAATGCCATTCGTTATGCGGCACTTTTAGCTAAAGACATTAAAGCTGCTGAAGTTATTTTATTACATGCCTATAAACTGCCTGCTACTTATGGCGAAATGACCATTTCGGTCATTGCTGAAGACCTAATAGTAGAACAGGAGCATGAAGCTGAAATGGAATTTGTAAATCAAATTCAGAAACTACCTGAACTCAAAACTGTACCTCATAGTTTCATTCATAAAAACGCCTTAATTGATGACGCCATTCCTGTTATTGCTGATGATATGTCTATTGACCTAATCATTATGGGTACAAAAGGTGCTCACGGCATAAATGAAATTATATTAGGTACTAATACTTACGTTATTACAAAGAAATCGAAGTACCCTGTACTTATCATTCCTGAAAACGCTAATTATAAATCCATTCAGAATATTGCCTTAGCCACAGATTATCAAGCATTGAATAAAAGTACCGATGATACATTAAAGTACTTCAATAGAATTTTTAGAAGTAATATTCACCTTGTCCACATTGCTGAGAATGATATTATTACTGAAGAAGAAATGGCAGAAGCAAAAAGTCTCAATCAACATTTTAAAAACATTAATCATCACTTTCATTTTATAA
>CAYGNU010000428.1:0-4413 GCA_964351175.1 uncultured Roseivirgaceae bacterium
CCTATATTCTGATAAAGTAGCTAAATACACAAATCAGAAATTAAACGTAAAGATCATTCCTTTTCGAGGTGAGTATTACAAATTGGCAAAGGAGAAAGAAAACTTGGTTAAAAACCTAATATATCCTGTGCCAGATCCAAATTTTCCATTTTTGGGGGTCCATTTTACCCGAATGGCAAAAGGTGGTGTAGAAGCGGGACCTAATGCAGTTCTAGCTTTTAAACGAGAGGGATATAAAAAGTCACAAATTAATATTGCCGAGTTAACAGAATCACTTTTGTGGCCTGGTTTTCAAAAAGTGGCTATGAAATATTGGAAAACGGGTATGGGAGAAATGTACAGATCTTTTTCAAAAGCAGCCTTTACCAAAGCTTTACAAAAATTATTACCAGAGATTACAGAAAGAGATCTTGTTCCTGGTGGTGCTGGCGTTCGCGCTCAAGCCTGTGATAGAAATGGCGGCCTAATTGATGATTTTTTAATTCTTGAAAATGAGTTTGCTATTAATGTATGTAATGCTCCGTCACCAGCAGCTACCTCCTCTTTATCCATAGGAGACCACGTTTCAAGTCTAATTATGAAGCATTTTTAAGGCTATCTCTAATTCTAAATAAAAGAGAATATTAATGTAGCTGAAATTTGATGCGATTACAGGATATAAGTAGTAACAATCAGGTCGTAGAACTCATGAAATTATAACCAATATTGGTAAGCAATTAATTGAAAAGCTTTTAAATTTGGTTCATAACGCTTGATTTAAGAAAAAACCAAGTTAAAATCGAAAAACTAAAGGTTCGGTCAAGTCGTTAATTGATAAAAAAAACTAAGTAAAATAAAGTACGAAATGATTAAAGAAATAACAGTTAAGGAATTGCATCAAATGATGGAAAATAAGGAAGATTTTCAATTGATTGATGTTAGAGAGCCCCATGAAGCTGAAATAAGCACACTTAACGGTGAATTAATTCCATTAGGGCAAATACCTGAAAATGAAGATAAAATAGAAAAATCTAAGAAAGTTATTATCCATTGTAGAAGTGGAGCTCGTAGTGGACAAGCGGTGAACTATTTACAAGGAAAGCTAGGCCTCGATAATTTGTATAACCTAAAAGGTGGCGTTCTAGCTTGGGCTGATGAGATTGATCCTTCCATGGAAAAATATTAATCTTAGGTTATGCTTAAGAGGATTGTAGTTATTTGTTGTTTTATTTTCTTATCAACGAATCAATTAATTTCACAGGAAATAGGTAAGAATCATGATAGAGTTACTGATCAACTACTAGGAAGTTGGGAGATGAAAAAATCAACTTTGGAAGTGAAAAATGGTCCTCTAGAAGGGAAATTAGATTTATCAGATCTTGTTGAGGAGGTTATAGTTTTCAATGAAAACTATAAGTTTCAAATAGAACACTTAAATGTTGAAAAAGAAACAAAACAGTTGATAACAGGAAATTGGAGTCTCTCCGAAAGTAACAAGGAAATAATATTCTCTTATATTGAGTCAAAACCTACTTTTAAGGAAAATGACTTCAATTCTGTTTGGACAATTCCATTTAAATTGAATAGAAAAAAGTTGACTTTGTATCGAACCCTCGATTTGGTTAACCTATATTCAAATTCGTCTGAATCAGTTAAAAAAAACAGAAATGAAATGGTCTACATTAAAACTAAATGAGTAAAATTAACGTCTAAACCATTTAAATATGACCATTTCAGAAAAGGCTAAATACCTCTTTCAAAAAGGTGAATTTATTGGAGACCGACATTATTTGGGCTGCAAAAAACTCCTTTATACCTTAAATGGGAAATTCTACGAGATTTCATATTTGGCCAATGAAAATGTCATTGACTTTATAGAGTCAAGATCAATCAATTTTGCTGTAAAATATTATGCCGATGTCATCGACATCGGCAATATCTAATCAACTGTCGCTAAGATTGATTCTAAGAACTCATTAAAATCAAAATCCTCTCTATCTTTGGTTTGCCCCAACCTAACAATTACCATGTCTCTTGATGGTATTATAAAAACACGTTGTCCTTCGAAACCATTAGCACTATACAAATCAGATGGGGCATCTGGATAATAACAAAATGCTTCATCACTTTTTTCTTTGGCATTTAACCAAAAATGTGCACCATACTCCCCTTTTGGAGCATTGAGTGTTGCAGTTGAAACATATTCAATCCACCCTTCCGGCAATATTCTTTCCCCATTCCATACCCCATCATTTAAGTATAGCAACCCGAATTTGGCCCAATCACGAGGGGTGGCATACATATAGGAGGAACCAACATAGGTGCCCGAAGCATCTGGCTCTAATACAGCACTAGTCATCCCTAAAGGACTAAAGAGTCGTTGTCTAACATAATTATGGTAATCAGCATCTCCTACAGCATCTCTTATAATTCCAGATAGAATATTTGACGTACCACTTGAATAATACCATTTTTCACCAGGTTCATATTCTAACGAAGATGAAGCTGCAAAAACGCCCATATCAGCTTTTTCATACAACATCTCAACTGCTGAACTAGGTAACGCATAAAACTCCCAGAAATCCAGCCCACTGCTCATTCTGAGCAACTGATCAATAGTGATATTTTTTCTCTCGTCATTTTGCCATGATGCTACAGGCGCTCGATCCATAATATCCAATTTGCCATCCTTCTGTAACATGGCTATTAAAGTAGCTGTCACGCTTTTTGTCATCGACCAGCCCATTTGAGGTGTATTTTCGTCAAAACCCGAAGCATACTGCTCTCCTATGATTTGATTTTTATAAACTACAACCACGCCCCTCGTATTAATTTTTGAACCGGGAATATCTTCTATAAAAGCATTTGAAATTGCTTCGGTCAATTTAGGATAGTCTACATTACTAAAAATGCTATCTTTTTGCTTCGACCCAAGAGGCCAATAAAGGGAATCTGCAGCAGTAGCAACTAGAATTAAATCAATTTCTTGTGAGCGAATTTCAGCCTCAGTTACTTCGGATATTAAAGTACAACCCAATCCCTTTCTATAAATGGCCTTCTTTTTATAAAAACCAAATACATCACCAGTGGCAGAACTATCTGAATAATTAATGTTGAAGTTGCCAGCAGCAAGAAGCGGATTGGTTTTCAATTCATTCGACTTAACGTCTTCAATGGTCCGACCAGAGACAAAAACACAAGAACATAAGTTTTTGGCTCCATAACCACTTATTATTGGAAGTGCACCTAAAACGTAACGTAGTCCAAAAAAGAAACCCGCTAAAACTACCAACCACATAAATAACTTTGCTCTTTTCATTAGTGTCTTATTTGTGTTCCTGTATAAAAATCATCTGCCTCTCCATCCTCATCCCAATCAATGTAGCCCGCAAAAGAAACGGTATCATTTTTTATTGATACAAAATAGGCATTATCCCTACCTCTTTCAGTCATTACTAGTGAGTCACCATATACCATCCAAGTACCTGTAGAAGTCATCATTATTTCTCCATCAAGGCTAATATACTCTGAAACAAAGGTACTATCATTATTAAATGAAGTGACTATTGGCTTAATCTGTAAAATTTCTTCCCACTTTTCCTGTGGCACTAAGGCAATTGAATCGCCTAGTTCCGTTTTAATTACCACTTCAATACCCAAATTGTGCCATTTACCTATTAGTTGATCACTAATACCTAAGGTCACCTCGTTTTCTTTAACTTCCTCTTTTTGATTACTCTCACATGCGCCAAACACAAGAGAAAATAAAAGAACAGGTATTATTTTGTTCATCTCGTTTTCAATTTAATTTAGTGCAAAATACTAATTATTGAAGATTGTGGACGGAACTATAAGAGAAAATATTAAGCCTGGTAGTATAGTGGCCATTGTACTAAAAAAAGATCAAAGATCAGGCATATTGACAGAGGGAATAGTAAAAGACTTACTTACTAAATCACCTAAACATCATAGAGGAATAAAAGTGAGATTAACAGATGGACAAATAGGGCGAGTTCAAAAAATAATAACTAATTAGCTAGTAAAATTTATTCTAGCTATTATTTTTGAATTTCGATTTAAATACACATTCTGAATTTGAAACAATTGTGGCTATTCAATGTTGAATTTGTTGTTTCATTCTTAACATTAAAATTATGGTTATGAGAACATTATTAATATATACTTCACTCCTTTTCATTTCTACAACGCTTTTTGCACAGCAAGAGGGTGATGAGATTTTAGGAGTTTGGGAATCCGGAAGCGGAAAAGCAAGAATTAAAATAGATAAATCAGAAGATATCTATTACGGAAGAATAGTGTGGGTGAGAGAACCACACGATGAGAATGGAAATCCTAAAGACGAGTCAAATAATCGGGATGACAAATTAAAAAGTAAGGGTCTTGTCGGGTATAGAATGCTTCAAATTTTTTAAA
>CAYGNU010000429.1:0-4396 GCA_964351175.1 uncultured Roseivirgaceae bacterium
AACCTATACAGATGCTGGGTTTGCACTTTTGGGTGAAGTGCATAAAGTTGGTCTTCATTGAGACCAAACAAGCCTATCGCATCACCCTGATGTTTAGCAAGATAGCCAAGCGTAGCCACCAAAAATCGAGCATAATCCATTTTTGATAACTCTCCATCATTATGCTGCATAGAATTACTGGCATCAACAATGAACTTAACAGCAATATTGGTATCAATCTCTGATTGCTTAATGTAGTACCTAGATGACCTAGCTAACATCTTCCAATCTATTAGACGAAGATCATCTCCTGGCTCATAGCTTCTATACTGACTAAATTCCATCCCTGATCCAACCCTTCTACTCGTATTTAATCCAGAGAAATAACCTTCAACTACCACACGGGCGATTAACTCAAGACCCTTAATAGAGTTCAGTATTTCTGGTTTAAGCAAAGATTGATAGTCAGTTTTCAAGTCAATAACTATTTTTTGCCATTAACTGGCAACTGGATACTTTTTAAAAGGTTTGCTGTAACATCATCTGAGGTTATACCTTCAGCCTCTGCCTTAAAATTGACCAAAATCCTGTGACGCAAAACAGGATAAGCAACACTTTGAATATCTTCTAATGTAACTCCGAATCGTCCTTTTTGTAAGGCTCTTGCTTTTGCGGTAAGGATAACTGCCTGGCCTGCTCTTGGTCCTGCTCCCCAACTTACCCACTCTTTAACATACTCATTTGTTGTAGTAGCAGGTCTTGTTGTTCTCACAAGTTGACTCACCATCGTTACCAGATCATCACTAATGGGCACATCCCTTACTAGTGACTGTAGCTTTACAATATCATCTCCTTCCATTACCGGTTGAGGTATAGCCCCTTTCTTACCGGTAGTATTTTTAAGAATTTCGGTTTCCTCATTTTCAGTAGGGTAACCAATTCTGATATAAAGCAAGAATCTATCTAATTGAGCCTCTGGTAGTGGAAAAGTCCCTGCCTGTTCAATTGGATTTTGAGTAGCTAAAATCAAAAATGGCTTATCCAATTGATAGGTTTTACCAGCATAGGTAACTTCAAACTCTTGCATGGCCTCCAGTAAAGCAGATTGTGTTTTTGGCGGAGTTCTATTTATCTCATCTGCCAAGACAATATTTGAGAAAATAGGCCCCTTATTAAATTCAAAAAACTTTTTACCTGTGGTATGGTCCTCTTCCAGAATTTCTGTGCCTACAATATCTGAAGGCATTAAATCAGGAGTAAACTGAATCCTTCTAAAATTTAAATCAATAGCTTGCGACAAAGTTCTGATCATCAATGTTTTGGCCAACCCTGGAACGCCTTCTAACAAAGCGTGCCCACCTGCCAAAAAAGTAATTAGAAGCTGATCTATTGCCTCTTCCTGCCCTACAATGACCTTTGCAATCTCCTTTTTCAAGGCTCCTAATTTGTCGACCAAGGCTGTAACCTCAGCTTCTGTATCTACAATTTCTTTATTCATATTAAATGTAATTTTATTCCTTCATGGCTCGATACAAACCCCAATTTCTCATAGAATTTAATCGCCTCAGGTCTCTTTTTATCTGTTGTTAATTGCACCAAATGTGCACCCTTATGTTTAGCTATATCAATGGCTTTTTTTATCATTAATTATCCCAGCCCTGTGCCACGTACATTTTCGTGAACTCTAACACCTTCCATTTGTGCTCTTATTCCGCCAACATAAGTTAGGTTTTGAATAAATGTTAACTGAAAAGTACCGAGTACTTTGTCATCCTCAACAGCCACATACACGGTATTATTTCTTTCCTTCTTAATCGCCTCAAAAGCATTGATATACCTTTCATTGATCTCTAAACTTTTTTCTTCTCTATCAACCCCCAGCTTATCATTCGACAAAAGGCTGATGATTGCTTTTAAGTCTTTATCTTCTGCTTGCCTGATTTCCATTCTTAAGAAGTTAAAGCATACATAACAATATTTACAGCAAACCTGGTATTGTCTATTTTATACCAACGTTTATTTCTAAAATCATAGTCCCATTCACAACCATAATCTTTGTTACTATAGAGCACCCCTATTCGGCCATTTACCTCAATAGCTTTGAGGTATTCATGCACTAAATCATCTCCCCAGCCATTTAACTCTTGCGATGTTGTAGGTGGCCCATCTTCAAAAGTGAAAAAGGAACTATAGATATCATGATCATTTGGAATCTTTTTTAATGCATCTGCACCAAAAATCTGGGCCATCTGTTCTTCAAATGATTTGGCAAAAAGTCCATCAATATCATGATTGCAATCATCTACAAATACAAAGCCTCCGTTGTTAATATACTTCTTAAAATTCTCCCGTTCTTTTGGAGAAAACTGCACCAGCTTATGCCCTGACAAATAACAAAATGGACATTTAAACAAATCATTACTACTTAATGAAATAATGTTCTCGGTAGTATCAATTTTCAATGTGGTATATTCCACTAAAGAATTTAGCAGATTAGAAGGCATACGCTGATCAGTGTCCCAATCTCCAGATTCATACTGAAGCCTTGTAAAGAAAAATGTATCAGCTGGTCTTTCCTTCATCACTAGGATATTCTACTCATCTTTAAAACCAAACAATTTGTAACTGCAATTTGTGCTGTACTTGACTCTTTTAGTAACTGATTTATGTAAGTGGTTCCCATTCATGTTCTTTTGACACTGATAATCAATAATTTAAAGTTTTATCAAAACTTGGTAACACTACCGCACAGCCATCATAAAAATTAAAAAAGGTCACCTATTAGTATCTAAGTGACCTTTTAGAATAAATTAACTCAAGTTAACTTATTCGATTAGTGATTTTTACACAGCATCAGATAAACTAGTAAATGTAAAGTCTCTCACCTTCATGTAAGGAATAAGATTGCCATCAACACGCTCTTGCTGACCCAATGTTTCCAGATTATTCAACATGATAATCGGACTTTCATTAAACCTGAAGTTTTTGATTGGGTATTTAATCTTTCCATTCTCAATAAAGAAAGTACCATCTCTCGTAAGACCTGTGTATAGCAAGGTCTGAGGATCAACAGTTCTTATGTACCATAACCTGGTAACCAAAATACCTCTCTTTGTATCTTTGATCATATCTTCTAAAGAAGCATCACCACCAGCCATTATTGCATTGCCTGGAGACGGCACAGCATCTACTCCTTTTTCTTTAGCCCAATAGCGATCATAAAACAGGTTTTTAACAACCCCATTTTCTATGAAATTCATTTTTTTCAAAGGCTGACCAGCTCCATTCCATGGTGGTGATGGAACTTCGTCATTTAGGGGATCTGTCCACAGGTTTACCCTTTCATCAACGATTTTCTCTCCTAGCTTAGTGCCTCCTCCTTCTTTGGACATAAAGCTTCTGCCTTCATCTGCACTTCTTGCATTAAAAGAACGTAGCATATTATTGAGCAACTGTGAAGAGGCAGAAGGTTCTAAAATAACCGTATATTTTCCCGGTTCTATTGCTTGTGCTTTTCTCGACATTAATGCTTTGTCAATTGCTCTTTTAGAGGCCATTGAAGCTTCCAACTTATCAACATCAGTTGCATCTCTTGATGCCCATCCTGAACCAGTACCGTCATTAGTACGCATGGTCACTGTAAAATTGGCATTAGTTGACTTATTATAAGCAAATAAGCCCTTAGAGTTCATCATAGCACTAAAGCCACTTGAATCGTCTAAAAACCCTGCTGCTGTAACATCCTTAGCTGCCGCTGGATTAATACTATCAGCTGCGACTTGCGCTCTAAATTCTGGAGTAATATTAGCAGTTGCCTCAACATAAGTTTTAGACTTATCATATTCCTGAGGACCTAAAGGCTCCATAAACTCAGGGTTTTCAGGAGATAGCTGAGCTAACTCCTCGGAGTTTTTAACTACTTTTTCTAAAGATGCATCATCAAACTCATCTATAGTTGCGCTTCCAGTTTTAAGACCAAAACTCGATTGTACCACTAAGTTTTGGTTTGATCGATAGCCTGCAGTAGAAACTGTATTTCTTGCATATCTAATATTGCCACTCTCACTACCACTTAGATTTACTTCACACGTATCAGCCTTAGAAAAAGACAAAGCCTTTTCCATAATTCTGCGTGCTTCTTCTTCTGAATATATTGCCATTGTTTTAATTCAATTTATGGTTTAACAAATCATTAAATGGTTCTTCCGGTATTAATAACATTAACACCATCGAAGCGAGACGTTGAACTTCCATGAGAAACTGCACTTGCTTGTGAAGGCTGCCCTTTTCCATCGAAGAATGAACCGAATAAACGATAATCATCTTTATCGCAAATCTTAGAACATGAATTCCAAAACTCTTGTGTGTTTGATTGATAAGCCACATCATTCAACATACCTTCAACCTTACCATTTTT
>CAYGNU010000430.1:0-4351 GCA_964351175.1 uncultured Roseivirgaceae bacterium
GCTAGATTCAGTTCAAATTGAAGAAAGGCAAATTTCGGCAGTTCTTGATTATTATTCGGGGCCAGAAATTCTATTTGATTCAATTTCGATTAGTGGTTCTCAAAAAGTGAAGAAAGATTGGTTGTCCGCTTATTTGGGTATCAAACGCGGAGAACCGTTTAATCAAAAAAAGGTAAATGGAATTGTTGCAAAGATCAATGACCTTGCTTTTTTAAATCTTCAATCTACTCCAGTGGTAACATTTCAAAATGAAGAGGCAATTGTTCATTTAGAATTATTGGATGTTAAATCCAATTACGTAGATGGGATAGTTGGTTTTCTTCCCAATGAGCAAGAGGCCGGCCGGCTGCTGATCACGGGTCAGCTGGACTTATCATTAAACAATATATTTAATTCTGGTAAAAGGCTTGGTTTACAATGGCAAAGCCTAAAACCAAGATCGCAGTTGCTGGATGTTGAATATGAGCATCCTAATATTGTTAAGTCGCCTATAAATTTGGAAGCAAACTTTAACTTGTTGAAGGAAGATACTTTATTTCTAAATCGTGAAACTCAGCTGGGTTTTAATATTAGGAAAACAAAAAGTGTAATCTCCACTTTTTATAGAAATAGGAATATGTCAGTGTTGACTAATGAAATAGCAAACAGTGATCTTGCTGATATTAACCTTGACTATTATGGTTTGAAATACCAGTATATTCAATGGCCCACTAAAAGTTTAAAGAATCGTGGCTTTGCGTTCAACATTGAAACTGCAATTGGTAATAAGGATATTAGTGATAACTTGAATGCAAGTGTCAGGGAAGGGGTTGAACTTAAAACTATTCAATATTTATTGAAAAGTAGGGTTACAAATTATACTTGGTTAGGAAGGCACTTTGTACTTTACAATGCATTGTCTTATTCTAGAATTTTTAATGATAACTTATTTAGGAATGATTTAATGAGAGTTGGTGGCTTGAAAACGATTAGAGGGTTCAATGAAAACTTCTTTTTTGTATCTGAAGCAGCCATTTCTAATTTAGAAATTCAACTACATTTTCAAGAGGACTCTTACTTATTTGCTTTTTATGATCAAGCGTTCATTAAAAATACTGTTTTAGAGTTAGCTGCAAAAGATAGGCCATTGGGTATAGGATTAGGTCTTGCCCTAAAAATGAAAACGGGGCAACTCAATCTTGCTTATGCTTTAGGTAGTTCGGTGGATCAGAAATTAGATTTAAATCTCTCGAAGTTTCATTTCGGTTATGTAGCGAGATTCTGATAACTTAGAAGAAAATTTGTTAAAAATTGAGGGTTCTACTATACATAACCATTTTACTTGTCTTTTCAGAAAACGTGTTTGCCCAACGTGATACTGTATTGGTAAAAGACTTTAGTAATGATTGGTACTTTTATGATGGGGATGAACAATTGCCTTTGGTCAGAAAATCTGATTTTAAGGGAAATATTGTTGCCCTAAGTATTGATAAGCGAGATTATGAGGATGCGTTACTTTCAATTCTTTCTTCTCAGGAAATTTCACTTTTTGTTGAAGGCAAGTTAATCGATGTTTTTTCTGATCAATGGTACATTGACTTTCATGAGCTAGGTGCAGATCAAGACGTTGTGTCTTTATCAATTTATTCCAAGGAATTAAATCCGTATTTGCTTTCTATCGGGGCCTATAAAGTAATTAACGGAAGTCTCGATCCTTTAAAACAGGATGTTGTCGTAGTTAACCCCCGTTCAAGCAGTGGTTTTAATGATTACTTTATTTTAGCCTTAGTTCTATTAGGTATTTTATTTGCTATTTTAATCAATCGCTTCCCGAAAGTTATAATGGAGTATTTCAGACTAACCCGGGCTATTTCTCCAAGAGAATTAGATGAGAATTTATTGAAAAGCAGGCCTTTCGTGTCAAGTAACCTTTCTATTTATGGGTTTTTGAGCTTAGTCATTGCATTTAATGTGTTAGGCTTGGTAAATATTTCAGGCGCTCTACCTCAAATTGAAATGTTTCATCCTTCTAATTTTGGTGAAGCTGTATTATCATGGTTGCAATTATCCGTTATGGTTTATGCTGCTGTGTTATTGAAACTTATTGTAATAGGTTATTTTGCCAACCTTTATGGCCTGCAGAATTTTATTACAAGTCATTTTTATAACTTTATTAGGCTTCTTTTAATGATAGCGTGTTTTGTGCTAGTGTTAATTTTAGTTTTACAACTAGGTAATTTTCATCTTGATGCTAGTATTTATTATAAGGTGTACTTAGGAACTATATTTTCTCTCACGTTCCTGTCACTGATTATTTACCTTAAATTATTGAGTTCGTCACCTTTTAAAAATCTACATTTATTTTCATACCTTTGCGCCACAGAATTGATACCTTTTGTAATAATTCTGAGTTTAGGGATAAATAAATCTTTATAACAACAGTTAATGTTGATTGCTGATATGACAGATCAAGTGAAAGAGAGGATGCGTGAAGTGAAGAGTATCCTGGTTTCTCAACCAAAACCACAAGACGAAAATTCACCTTACTTTAAGTTAGCCGAAAAATACAACCTCAAGGTTGATTTTAGACCTTTTATTCAGGTTGATCCGGTGTCTATTAAAGAATTTAGAAAACAGAAAATTGATATTCTAAATCATACTGCTGTTATTTTTACAAGCAGAAATGCTGTAGATCATTTCTTTAGTATATGCCAAGAGTTAAAAATTGAGATGCCAGCTGATATGAAATACTTTTGTATTTCAGAGCAGACTGCAAATTATCTTCAGAAATATATAATTATTAGAAAGCGAAAAATCTTCACTGGTCACCGAACTGCTGAAGATCTTATTGAAATTCTAAAAAAGCATAAGAACGAGAAATATCTGTTCCCATGCTCTGACATAAGAAAAGAGGATATACCAGAATTCTTAAGCCAGAACGAGTTTAAATATTCTGAAGCTATTATATATAGAACAGTGGCAAGTGATTTAAGCGATTTAGAGAATGTTTATTATGACATTCTTGCTTTCTTCAGCCCATCAGGAATTAATTCACTTTTAGTGAATTTCCCTGAATTCAAACAAAATGATACAAGAATTGCTGCGTTTGGTCCTACAACAGCTAAGGCAGTAAGGGATGCTGGAATGGAGCTAGATATAGAAGCTCCTTTGCCTAATGCCCCTTCTATGACTGGAGCAATAGAACTTTACATAAAGAAGGCCAACGGCTTAAAATAATGTCTATTACAATATTTTTATTTTTAAATAAATATTATTTTTTGCCTTTTACAGCTAACAGTTTGATTGTATTGTCAAAAAAGCCTTATATTTAAGACTGCTTTTGACTTTGTATATGCGGAAGTTTATTTTTTATATATGTTTAGGAGTCACCTTTTTTAACGCTCAGCACGCGTTGGCTCAACAAGATGCACAGTTCTCATACTATATGAAGAACATGATGTATTATAATCCAGCGTTTGCCGGTTCAGAAGGAATAACTCAAATTAGTCTTCTTCACAGAACGCAGTGGGCAGGATATGCCTCCACCTTTGATGATGGCGGTGCGCCCCAGACACAAGTTTTTAGTGTAACTACACCTATATATAAATTTCGAAGTGGTTTTGGAGCTCATATTGTTAATGACAACCTTGGCCCACTTAATAATCTGGAAGTTCAACTGTCCTATGCTTATCATTTAGGTATTAAGAATTCTAAGTTAAGTTTTGGATTTAGAACAGGTGTTTATTCTCAGTCAATAGATTATGATCAATATAGAGCCATTGAACCAGATGATCCGGCTTTAATCAATAAAAGTGGTAAAGAATCTCAAGTAAGGCCAGATATGGCTTTAGGGGTATTTTTTCGATCAGAAAAGTATTATGTAGGTGCATCTTTCAATCACGTGCTAAAGTCTGAGTTTGATTTTGGTGTGAATAACGTTAGAAATGCTCTAGAAAATCATGCATATTTGACACTGGGTTATATTCACAATGTGAATTTTGATCTAAAACTAGCTCCTTCAATGCTTGTTCAGACAGACTTTAATGAGTATAGTTTTATCATTGGCGGGTTGGCCTATTATAAAGAAACTATGTGGGGAGGACTTTCTTTTAGGCAAGGTGATGATGTAAATATTTTATTAGGATACAATTTCCTAAAAGATAAGTCGTTGAGCTTTGGCTATTCCTTTGGTTATGTGATCAAAGATCAAGATGCGAAACAGCCAACAACGCATGAGGTGCTTTTAAGTTACCAACTGCCTGTTAATCCTGGCACTGGTAAGAAGGTTGTTCGTACTCCAAGGTTTAGACATTAACGAATGAAAAATTTTGGATTTAGTAATAAATTATACAATTTGTAAAATAAATTTTAA
>CAYGNU010000431.1:0-4344 GCA_964351175.1 uncultured Roseivirgaceae bacterium
AATTTAAACGAAATACCCATCAAGTCTTCTCCAACGAATTGGCACATATCACCAATTTTAGCTGTTAGCATTTTCCAACCTTCCCAATCATTCTCATCACATCCATCCTCAATAGAATCTATTGGGTAATTATCAACTAATGAAGCTAAATATTCTACTTGTTCTTCTTTAGATCTCACAGCACCATTGGAACCCTCAAACTTTGCATAGTTGTATTTTCCATCACTATAAAATTCAGAAGAAGCGCAGTCTAGCGCAATTGTAATATCTTTTCCTGGCTCGTATCCAGCCTTTTTAATAGCATTTAATACGCTTTCCAAAGCTTCTTCAGTACCTCCAGAAAAATTTGGAGCGAAACCACCTTCATCTCCTACCGCAGTGCTCAATCCTTTTTCCTTGATAATCGCTTTTAGGTTATGAAAAACCTCAGTTCCCATTCTAATCGCTTCACTAAACGTTGGAGCTCCAACAGGACGAATCATAAACTCCTGAAATGCGATTGGAGCATCTGAGTGAGATCCCCCATTTATAATATTCATCATAGGCACAGGAAGCGTTGATGCATTAGTACCACCAATGTATCTGTATAATGGCATTTCTAATTCTGCTGCTGCGGCTTTAGCCACGGCAAGCGAAACACCTAGTATTGCATTAGCACCAAACTTAGCTTTGTTAGGAGTACCATCAGCTTCAATCATGATTTTGTCAATTAACTTTTGATCAAAAACAGAAAACCCAATTAACTCATCAGCAAGATCATTATTAACATTCTCTACTGCTTTCAATACACCTTTACCCATGTATCTAGACATATCCCCATCTCTTAGTTCTACAGCTTCATGTTCACCTGTAGATGCCCCTGAAGGAACCGCAGCTCTTCCAAGAACTCCATTTTCAGTAATAACATCAACTTCAACTGTAGGATTACCTCTTGAATCAAGGATTTGTCTTGCGTATATACTTTCTATTAAGCTCATAATTTATTTTTTAGAATCTTTAATTAACTGAATAAAATCATCAAACAGATATCTACTATCGTGTGGGCCCGGAGATGATTCTGGATGATATTGAACCGAAAAGGCCTTTTTGCCATTTACTTTAATCCCTGCAATAGTTTTATCATTCAAATGAGTATGAGTAGCCACTACTTTTTCTGACTTTTCTACATCTTCCGCAGACACCACAAACCCATGGTTTTGAGAAGTTATCTCACTGAGACCCGTTTGTAGGTTAAGGATAGGGTGGTTTAAACCTCTATGTCCATGGTGCATTTTATAGGTACCAATACCACATGCCCTTGCAATAATTTGATGGCCTAAGCAAATTCCGAAAGTTGGCTTGTCCTCTGCAAGAATTTTAGATACTGTATCTACCGCATAATCCATAACCGCAGGATCACCAGGTCCATTCGAAATGAAATATCCATCAGGGTTGAATGATTTTAAATCTTCGAAAGATGACTTTGCAGGAAATATTTCGCAGTAGACACCTCTAGATGCCAAATTCTTTAAAATACTATTCTTTATACCTAAGTCTAATACTGCAACTTTAAATTCAGCATCAGGTTCTCCAAAAGTTTTTCTCTCTTTAGTACATACAACTGATGAAAGCTCAAGCCCATCCATTGATGGCACTTCTTTAAGCTTTGATTTCATTTCATCAACGGTAAGATCAGATGAAATTATCGCATTCATTGCACCTTTACTTCGTAGATGTCTTACTAACATTCTAGTATCAACATCTGCAATGCCAACTACATTATTCTTTTCTAAATATTGTTGAAGAGACTCATCTGCAGTATAACGGCTATGAACTGCAGAATAATCATTAACCACTAAACCACTGATTTTTGGTGAATCAGACTCTTGTTCAGAATCCACCACACCATAATTCCCAATGTGTGGGGTAGTATTAACAATAATTTGCCCAAAATAGGAAGGGTCAGTGTAAATTTCCTGATATCCCGTCATTCCAGTGTTAAAACAAATTTCACCACCAGATGTGCCCAACTTTCCAATGGCCGTTCCTTCAAGTACAAAGCCATCTTCTAATAACAGATGTGCTTTTTGTTTTAAGCTTAACTTCATTAATTTTCGTTTGGTACAAAAATAAAAAAAGGGATTAGATATAAATCTAATCCCTTTTATTTTTTAAAATATCTCAAGATTACTTTTCAGTATCTTCTCCTTTATCTTCGTTTTCAGCCTTTGGCTCTTCTACGTTCTCTACGTCAGTTGTATCTTCAGTCTTAGCTTTCACTTCTTCAACAACCTCTGCCTCTTCCACAACAGCCTCAGCTTTAGGTTCATCTTTCTTAGCTGCTTTCTTTTCACCTGCAGGAACCGCTTCAGCAGTAGTTGATTTACCACCTCTTCTACTTCTTCTGGTTTTAGACTTCTTATCAGCAGACTCTCCTAACATCAATTCATTGTAATCAACAAGCTCTATGATACACATGTCAGCATTATCTCCTAATCTGTTTCCAGTTTTTAAGATTCTAGTGTATCCACCTGGTCTATCTGCAATTTTTGTAGCTACTTCATCAAAAAGAACTTTAACAGAATCCTTATCATTTAAATAAGAGAATGCTACTCTTCTTGAGTGAGTTGTATCTTCTTTTGCTTTAGTAAGAATAGGCTCAACAAATTTTCTAAGTTCTTTCGCCTTAGCAACTGTAGTTGTTATTCTTTTTTCAGTGATCAATGAAGACGCCATGTTAGAAAGCATTGCACTTCTGTGTGATGCCGTTCTACCTAAGTGATTATTTTTTTTACCGTGTCTCATTTCAATTATTCTTCATCAAGTTTGTACTTAGACAAGTCCATACCGAAAGTAAGATTCTTGTCTTGTACTAGCTGTTCTAATTCAGCTAAAGACTTCTTACCAAAGTTTCTGAACTTCATCATATCAGAGATCTCTAGTCTTACTAAGTCGCCTAAAGTTTTAACATCAGCCGCCTTTAAACAATTGTAAGCTCTTACAGAAAGGTCAAGATCATTAAGTTGTGTTTTCAATAACTTTCGCATGTGGAGCATTTCTTCATCCACCTGCTCAATTTCACCAGCTCTTTCAGTCTCTAATTCAATAGACTTATCAGAGAACAACATAAAGTGCTGAATCAAAATATGAGCTGCACCTTCTAAAGCCTTTTCAGGATGTATTGAACCGTCAGTTTCGATATCAATTACTAATTGCTCGTAATCTGTCTTTTGCTCAACCCTTGTATTTTCAACGCTATATTTCACATTCTTAATAGGTGTGAAAATCGCATCGATTGGAATATATCCAAATACCTGATCTGCTGGCTTGTTTTCATCAGCAGGAAGGTAGCCTCTACCCTTGTCGATATTCAATTCAATTTCGAAATCAACAGCCTCATCAAGATTACAAATAACTAAATCAGGATTTAAAACTTCAAAAGCTGAAGTGAACTTAGCTATATCTCCAGCTTTAAACTCTTTCTTATTTTTGAATGAAACAGTTACCTTATTGTCAAATGAATCTCCTATCTTCTTAAACCTTACCATTTTAAGATTTAAAATTATTTCTGAGACATCTTCAACAACACCTTCGATAGTAGAAAATTCATGAAGAACACCAGGTACCTTGATACCAGTAATGGCATAACCTTCCAATGAAGAAAGTAATATTCTTCGAAGAGCGTTACCGATAGTAACACCGTATCCCTTTTCTAAAGGTTTGAAAGTAAATAAACCGTGAAAGTCATCGGCTTTCTCCATCGCGACCTTATCCGGCATTTGAAATGCTAAAATTGACATAGTAGTTATTAGCTTTAATGTTATAGTCTCGGCAATGCCGAGACTAATAAATATTTTATGTATTACTTAGAGTAAAGTTCAACAATCAACTGTTCGTTGATGTTCTCAGGAATTTCATCTCTCTGAGGAACTGCCACCAACTTACCAGCATAATCAGAACCATCCCACTCCAACCAAGGGAATCTTTTGGCTCCGTTTGTTGCCAAACTGTCAGTAATAGCTTCAAGAGATTTAGATCTTTCTCTTACTGCTATAACATCTCCAATTTTCAAAGCATATGAAGGAATGTTTGCCACTTCTCCATTTACAGTGATATGCTTATGTAAGACAAGCTGACGAGCAGCTCTTCTAGTAGGAGCAATTCCTAATCTGAATACTGTATTATCTAATCTCGCTTCAAGTAACTGAAGCAATATCTCACCAGTAATACCAGATTTTCTAGATGCTTTCTCGAAGAGATTAGCGAACTGCTTTTCCAAAACACCATAAGTGTATTTAGCCTTCTGCTTTTCCATTAACTGGATAGCATATTCAGACTGCTTTCTTCTTCTGCTTCTACCATGTT
>CAYGNU010000432.1:0-4342 GCA_964351175.1 uncultured Roseivirgaceae bacterium
GTTAAGCACTGCGAGCGAGTGGATGATGAAACCTGGAAGGTGACCACCGTGTTTGATGGAAAGGAAAAAGAGGAAATATTTAGCGATTTGGTAGTTTCTAATGGACATCATTGGCTACCAAGATACCCTAAATATGAAGGTGAGTTTACTGGAGAAATGCTTCACTCCCATCAATTCAAAAAAGCAGCACCTTTTAAAGACAAGAAGATATTGGTAATAGGTGGCGGCAACTCTGCCTGCGATGTAGCAGTAGAGACGAGTCGGGTGAGTAAACGCACCGCTATCAGTATGCGCAGAGGCTATCGGATTGTTCCTAAATTCCTATTTGGAAAACCTACCGATGATGTTGCGGCTACTATGAAATTTCTTCCGCTCAAATTGAAATACTTCTTATCAGGACTTACAGTAAGGGCTCTGTCAGGCTCTAATGAGGCTTATGGCTTACAAAAACCTTCTCATGCTGTAGGGGCTACTCACCCTACCGTAAATGATGAATTGCTATACAAGTTGAGACATGGCAAGGTGTTTCCTAAAGTAGATATTGATCGATTTGACGGTAAAACGGTTCACTTCAAAGACGGCTCATCGGAGGATTTTGATGTGATAGTGGCCTGCACGGGTTATGTATTGTCGCATCCTTTCTTTGACAAAGGATTTATTGATTATAGTGAGGGTGATGTGCCTTTATACCTTAAGATGTTTCATGAGGAATATCGTAACCTGTATTTTATCGGTATGTTTCAGCCTTTAGGTTGTATTTGGCCCGGTAGCGAACTACAAAGTAAAATAGCTGCACGTGAAATAGCAGGTAAATGGACAAGGCCGAAGAATATTAAGGAATTGTGTAGAAAAGAGGTTACCCATCCGCATATCAAACAAGTAAAGACTGCCAGACACACCATCACTGTAGACTATTATAAGTTTGTAAAACAATTGAAAAAGCACCTACCTAAAGACTGGGTAAGCAAAGAGCCTAAAACTGCAGCGCTACAATCACCATGATAACTCGCCTGACTAGTATTGAGCCAGCAAAGGGTAATTTATTATTTGTTCATGGTATGTGCCATGGTGCCTGGTGCTGGGACCAAGGTTTCATTCAGTATTTTAATGATGAGGGATATAACTGCTATGCCATCAACCTCGCCAAACACGATCAACCAGGTAAAACAGAAGGTATCAATAAGGTTTCGATAGATGATTATTTACAGGATGTTTCCAATGCTATTTCTGAGATTGGAGAAGAGGTGGTGCTTATTGGTCATTCTATGGGCGGGTTTGTAGTACAAAAATACTTGGAAGAGTATAGAGTCAAAAAAGCAGTATTGCTTGCTAGCGTTCCGCCTAGCGGTATATTGCCAGCCGCATTAAGGTATTTGAGCAATCATATCAGTGCGTTACCTCATTTTATTATAGCGGATATCTATGCGCCTTTTGTTAAAAATGCCCATATTCTTTATCATAAAGACACGAATAAAACTGATATAGAGCGGTATAAACAGCTCATGTGTGCTGAATCCTTTAAAGTGTTACTTCAAATGATGTTTCAGCCTGTAAGGAAGAAAAGTAAGACGCCTTTATTAGTATTAGGCGGAAAGGATGATCAAGTTATCAGTCAAAAAGAAGTGCAGCGTACCGGTCAATTTCATGGAGTTGAGACGTACATTATGGATGAGTTGGGACATAATATGATGTTGGATACGTCATACAGTAAAGTGGCTCAAAAAATATTTGAATGGTTATAAAGGGCGTATTACTTTTAGTTTACTTAAAGCAACGATGATTTAAACTGAAAAATTATGAAGATTAAAATAGTACCAAACTTTTTTACTGTGGTTATTGCCATAATCTTAGGCGCAGCGATATATAAGCAATTCGACTTTCAAACGCTAACCTTTGAAAAGCCTGCTTTGGCCATCATTTATATTATCGCCTTTATTATGAGCATTGGTTTTATGATGAAGAAATCAAAAGAATAATTGCAGCAATCTCCAGTACTTCACTTGAAATGAATTGTTCTTATTTCCGTATACTTAAATATGATAAAGCCTCAACATAGAAATGAACTAATTAACCGAATCAAATCCATAGATAATAAGGATATTCTTGACGAAGTTTATAGACTTCTAGAAGTTGATTTTGATGATTCAATATACAAACTGAATGACAGTCAAAATACAGAAATCGATCTGGCCAAACTTGAAATTAAACAAGGTAAAGGTATCGATTCAAAAGAAGCCGACCGAGATATTGACGAATGGTTAGAAAAGTAATATGGACACCTCTTGCTCAACAGAAACGAAAAGACATTCTTGAATTTTGGATATAGAGGAACAAGTCAGCAGCTTATAGTAAAAAATTAAATAGACTTTTTAAAGAGGCAGCTAAACTATTATCTGACCACCCGAATATCGGTAGAAGAACCGATTTAATTACTGTAAGAGTAAAGATAGTTCGTGACTACGTCCTTTTCTATGAATTTAATAATAGCGAAATTTATGTAATAACCATTTGGGACAGTAGACAAAATCCTGATGACCTCAGAATAAGTTGAGTCCCACATGTCAGAAGTTTAGCAATTCTTTCACTGTTCAAAAGACTGTTACTTGTTACTTCATCTTAATCTGATCACTTTCATATTTTTTTCCTAGATTCGATCTTTACAAATCGAACCTTCATGCGCTATCTCCTTTCCATCATAATACTTATTACCAGCTGTGCCCCTAGAAAGTTCACAAAACGGGATATAGCGCATACACAAAAAGTTATAGGGGTAGATTTTTCGAAGTCAGACATATACACCATGTACGATTACCTCCAGAGAAACCTGGAAGGTTATGAAGAGGCCAGAACCAAGCATTTAGATAATGATGTTTCACCTGCTGTGTATTTCAACCCATTACCTGCTGGTTTTGCACTAGACACTGATCAGAAACCAAATAGCTTTCAACTTAATAGCGAAGTAAAAGTACCCGACAACTTTAACGAATTAGCTTTTTATTCAGTGGCTGACTTGTCTGTGCTTATCAGAGATAAGAAAATTACTTCTACGCAGCTCACTCAATTGTACTTAGACAGGATAAAAAAATATGATGGTCAATTAGAATCTGTCATTACGGTAACAGAAGAACTTGCATTCCAGCAAGCGAAAAAAGCAGACGAGGAGATTGCTTCAGGTCATTATAGAGGGCCTCTGCATGGCATTCCTTATGGTGTGAAAGATTTGCTTACTGTGGAAGGCTACCCTACCACTTGGGGAGCAGCACCTTACAAAGATCAAATGCTAACTGGAACAGCTACTATTGTCAATCGGTTAGAAGCAGCTGGAGCTGTACTCATTGCTAAGCTCGTCTCAGGAACACTTGCACGAGGAGATGTTTGGTTTGGAGGTAAAACAAAAAATCCGTGGGATCTTGAACAAGGAGCAAGTGGTTCATCTGCAGGTTCTGCCTCTGCCTCTTCTGCAGGGTTGGTAGGTTTCTCTATAGGAACAGAAACGCTAGGCTCTATCACCTCACCATCAACCCGTTGTGGTGTTACAGGCTTGCGCCCGACATATGGACGTGTAAGTCTCGCAGGTGTAATGACCTTGTCATGGAGTATGGATAAAGCGGGCCCAATTTGTAGAACGGCAAAAGACTGCGCTTTAGTTTTCGATATTATTCATGGCAGTGATCCCAGAGATCCATCAGCAGTTCAGGCAGCATTCAATTACAAAACACAAATATCAGATTTGAAAGTGGCGTACTTCAAAAAGCTATTTGACGAAGACACCACTGCCACTGCGGATAATAACAGAAAAGCCTTAGAGGTGCTGGAGCAAATGGGCGTAAAAATGGATTCCATAGCTCTCCCTGAATCTCCACCATATTCCACCTTCGATGTCATTTTACGATCTGAAGCCGGTGCATTCTTTGATGAGCTAATACTTTCGGGTGATCATGAAAAATTAACAGAACAAGATGAAGGGTCAAGGGCGAATTCATTACGTCAGTCAAGATTTATACCCGCTGTCGAATACATTCAAGCTAATCGTCATAGGAAATTACTCATGGAAGAATTTCATAAAATTATAAAGGATTATGATGTTATTGTCACGCCTACTTTTGGCGGCAGTCAACTCTTAATCACTAACCTTACGGGACAACCTGTTATTTCTGTTCCAAATGGATTTGATAAAGATAACCACCCTACCAGCATCAGTTTTCTGGGTAATCTGTTTGATGAGGCCAGTATTCTAGCCATGGCTGATGAATATCAAGCGGCCACCAATTTTGATGAACAACATCCACATTTATTAAAGGACAAGTAAAAAATTAGTTATGATAAAATATTTATATAAAAT
>CAYGNU010000433.1:0-4338 GCA_964351175.1 uncultured Roseivirgaceae bacterium
CTCGTAAATTAATAAAATTTCATTTATTAATTTTTTTAAATTTCTATTTAAATGCTACGTCCAAATAATTAGCAGCCGTTCGCCTGAATTAATTGAGGAAATATCCCTAACTGAAACAGTTATAGATCCAGCATTCAATGTTTTTAATTCTTTTTTATCTCCAACTGTCAAAGCAATTTTAGAAGAGTCTTCAAAAATAGTAGATATATTAATATGATTATCTCCTAACTGCTTTTTAGCATTGATATTTATTTCTAGAATATTTCCATCTGAGTCGACTATCAGATATTTATTAACGCTTTTAAAAGCATTTAATATTTCTTCTGATGTTTTTAATTGGTTATCTAGTTGGCTCTGTGTTATTTCTAAAGCATCTAAATTTTGACGTAGCTCTTCTTCGACTTCTTTCAGTTCTTCCCATTCATCAGCTATAACTGTTTCTGATTCCTTTTCGAATTGCAATATCAATTCTACCACTTTCACAACTTGACCATCTTCGTCAAGGATAGGATTGAAAGAGGACTTATAAAGTACTTCGCCAGCAATTTTATGATTTTTAGAAACCCAACCACTAAATGAGTTGCCATTTCTTATATTATAAAAGAGATTTTCATCACTATGTAATAAGAAGAAATTTGCACTAGTAATACTGCTTTGATCATACCCAAGTGATTGGTAATATTTTTCATTAGTTGTAATGATATCTCCTTCCACGGTGAATTCTGCCGTGCCCAATGAGTTATTGATAGCATCTAGTTGAGCCATCACAGCTTGTTCTTTACGAGCCATTTCTTCTTGGGTAGCAGAAAGCTCTTCCATATTCTGCCGCATTTCCTCTTCCTGAGCTTGCATTTGCTCAGTGAGTTGCTGTGATTCTTCTAGAAGCTGCTTGGTTTTTTGATTACCTTTTACCCCCGCAATAGTGGATGCAATACTTTCTCCCAATTTCTCTACGAATTGGATTTGGAATTCTTCAAACTCGTTAAAAGATGCTAATTCAATTACGCCATAAATATCATTTTCAATTTTCAGAGGGACTAGTAATATTGATGTAGGATTTGCATCTCCTAGACCTGAAGTAATACCGATATAATCATCAGGCACTTCCAATAGATAAATGGTTTTACGCTCTAAAAAAGTTTGACCTACTAGACCTTCACCTAGGCGGTATTTTTTTTGATTATATTTTTTATCATTAAAGGCGTACAATGAGATGAGTTCGAGAAATTTATTATCAGCATCTTCTTCATTAATAATGTACATGCCACCCTGATTCGACTTTGTATAATCGACCAAACTTGAAATAATGGCATCACTAAGACCTTGAAGATCATTATTAGCTCTCAGGATATCAACAAATTTGGCCAAGCCTTCGGTGGACCATTTACGTTCAGACTCATCTATATCCATGCGCTTCATTTGGTTACGCATGTTAAGTAAAGCTCCTTCAAGACTTTCTTCGTTAACTGTTGATTCGTCAACACCTTCAAATTTTTCGTCAAGTTTACCCTCTCCAATTTTAGTTACAAATGAAGACGATCGCTGGAAGGCCAGAGCGATATTATTAAAACCAGATGCTATTTTGCCAATCTCATCATCTCTTTCATAATTTGATTTTTTACTAAAATCATTTTGGCTAAATAGTTCACCCATTTTTTGTAAGGGAACAAATAAATTATTTCTAATGGCGATTAAGACTACAATTATGGCGAAACCATTAAAAAGTAAAAATGAAATTAATATGATGTCTAAAGTATTGTCAGCCTCTGCCTGATCAAGCATAATCATTTCTTCAATCTCAGAAATCACAACAGGAAGTTTTTTTTGATCGATATTGATCGCATTAATTGCTTTACGTACAATGCTATTGTCTACAGATATTTGCTTATTCTGAATCTCTGTTATAGTAGTAGAGTCATCTATAGAAACCAGATTAGCCTGTTGAATTATAGTATCTTTTTGATGAGGTTCATTAATGATAATTCCAATATTATCTTTAAACAACATCCATGATGGCCAATAATTATCAATGAGATTATTTACTCTATCAGATCCAGCACCAATTTCAATTTTTGAGATATTTAGTGTACCTCCATTTTTGAATTTATAGAGTTCATTTTCAAATTCTATAAGCTGGCTACTTAGATTGTCTTTGGCTAAAGAGTTATCATTAATCGCTAGATCAATGTTCTCTTTTATACTTGAAATTTGGCTATCAATATATTCAAGTTCTTCTAATTGAGGACTGTAACTTGAAAGTTTATCCTTATAATGGCCAATCACAAAATAGTTGACTGTAGCCAAAATAAGAAAACCACCGAAGAGGAGGTAAGTCAAATTAAGTATTGAAATGTTTTTAAAGTTTATCCTCATAGAAGGAAAAATGAATTAAAGCCAGTTAACTAATTTACAATATACTGATAAAATAAAAAGTATATAATCACAGAACATCAAAGATTATGCTTTCCAAAGGAAAAAGGAAGTAAAATATGCGCTGATTTTGTCTTTACCCATTTTCCTTCTTCAATTCTGAAAATCACTTCATAGGGAAGACTAAACTTTTGTTCAAATTCTAACATAACCTGACGGCACATTCCGCAAGGTCCACCAGCCCTCAAATCTTCTTCATTTACTCTTTTTGCCACAATAGCTAACCTTCTTACGGCTGCAGTTGGAAATCTGGCACCTGCCTGAAAAAGAACTACTCGCTCTGCACACAACCCTGCAGGATAGGAGGCATTTTCTTGATTTGCACCAAGGATTATTTCACCATTATTAAGAAGCGCTGCGGCCCCTACTGTAAAATTTGAATAAGGTGAATAGCTTGTTTTTAGAGCCTCCATAGATTTACTAACCAACCATCTCGATTCCTCGTCAAGTTCCTCTAAACTGTTATAGACTATATATTCGTCATTCTCTTTCATCTCGCTATCCAATTTTAAAGCCCTGCAATATAATATTACTGTCGTTGCATAAAAATTTTTATTAACAAGAATTACACTTTGAGAATACTTATCCCTTTATTTGACCCCACTTAAAAAAAGTACTTTTGTAATGAAGATGATATTGGTTTTAGGGGCTGGAAGGTCTGCAACTTCGCTTATTGATTATTTGATAAATGAATGCAAGTCAAATGACTGGAAACTCCGTGTGGGAGATTATTCCTTGCCTTTGGCAAAGGAAAAATGCAATGGTGCAACGGTTGCCCATGCTTTTCAATTTGATATTCTTAATGAGGAACAAAGGGCGGAAGAAATAAGAAAAGCAGATATTGTTATTTCAATGTTGCCAGCCAATTTTCATCCGATAGTGGCAGAACTATGTGTAGAATTTGGAGTTCATATGCTAACAGCATCTTATGTGTCTAAAGAAATGAAGGCATTGGATGAAAAGGCAAAAGCAAAAGGCGTTTTCTTGTTAAATGAGTGTGGACTTGATCCTGGTATAGATCATATGTCTGCCATGCAGGTAATAGATAAAATAAGAGATGAAGGTCATGAGTTAACGGCTTTTGAATCTTTTACTGGAGGTTTGTTGGCACCAGGTACAGATGATGATAATCCTTGGGAATATAAATTTACTTGGAATCCGCGCAATGTAGTGTTGGCCGGCCAGGGAGTGGTTAAGTTTATTCAGGAGGGTAAGTATAAATATATTCCATATCAAAAACTTTTTAGGCGTACAGAGCAGGTGCATATACCTGGATATGGATATTTTGAAGGTTATGCAAATCGTGATTCTCTGAAATATTTGGATGTGTATAAGTTAAGAGGAATCTCTACTATATATAGAGGTACTTTTAGAAAGCCAGGATTTTGTAGAACCTGGGATATATTTGTACAGCTAGGCGCCACAGATGATACCTATGAATTGGAAGGAGTTGATAAAATGACTCATAGAGAATTTATTAATTCATTTCTATCATACAACCCTCATGATTCTATAGAACTAAAATTGGCTCATTATCTTGGTCTTGATCTTGACGGCCCAGAGTTGCACAGAATGAGATGGGCAGGCATTTTTGATGACAAGTTGGTAGGGCTAAACAAAGGAACTCCAGCACAGATTCTTGAACACATTTTAAAAAAGAAATGGACTTTAGATCCTGAAGATAAAGACATGATTGTAATGTGGCATAAGTTTGAATATCTTGAAAAGGGAGAGAAAAGAGAGATTCATAGTACATTGGTAGCTACTGGTGATGATTCTGTACATACAGCTATGTCTAAAACGGTTGGTCTTCCTATTGGGATTGCTGCAAAATTGATTTTAAAAGGGGAAATTAAGGAGACAGGGGTTCATATACCAATAGAAAAAGATATTTACACACCAATTCTT
>CAYGNU010000434.1:0-4333 GCA_964351175.1 uncultured Roseivirgaceae bacterium
TAAAGTTTATAACTGAAAATCAGGTTTTATTATTTTGATATAGTCCTCTTTAAAACCTCCAAACGGTGGTCGATCACTATTGAGTTTATCGTTAAACAAAAGGCCAACAAGCCTACCTCCATTATTAAGTAGCTCGTTCATCTTTATAGCATAAGCGTGCCTTTGAGATGGATGCAAAGCACAAAAAAATGTTTGCTCTATTACGAGGTCGAAATCATCCTCTATCTCAAAAAAATCACCATGAATGATGTGATTTATAGGAAAATCTGGATGCTTATGCTTAAAGTTTGTAATTGGCTCTTCTGAAATATCAATTAAGTAAATATTATTAAAACCCTGCAAATGCAAATAATTAGCCTCGTAGGCATTGCCACAGCCAGGTATTAAAATTTTTAAATTCTTATCCTCAAGTTGATCAATGTACTCCTTTAAAGGTGTAGTAATCTGGCCGACATCCCAAGGAATTGATTCATCTTTGTACCTTGATGTCCAATATCTTTCATCATATGTCATATATTGGCTGTTAATCGATAAAGTCCCACTATTAAGGAGAATTTATTGAATAGTGTTAAATAAAGAATATTTTTGCGCAACAATACGAATTTTTATCAATGGCTGAACCAACACAAGAAAACCAAAATCAGAAATCTCCGAATCAAACACCTCCAAAAAAGAGTAATAGAAATACAATTATTGTAGTTATTCTGGCGGTTATTGTAATTGCTCAAGCAATCAAGATTTATATTGATCATCAGGAAAGCGTTGCAAAAGAGACTCAATTGATGTCAACAGAAGAAGACTTGGCAATAACAATGCAAAAGCTAACTGATATAAGCGATGAGCTAGATCAAAAAATAATTGAAATTGAAAAACTTGGAGGCAATGTAGAAGAATTAGAAAAAGCTAAAGCCGAAGTAGAAGCTGAACTAAGCAGAACAAGGCGCAGAGACCGACAAGCTATATCAGATTTGCAGGATAAAGTAGACGGGTTTCAAGAACTTCTTAAGGCCAAAGATGAGGAGTTAGTTAAGCTAAGGGAAGTTAACAAGGTATTACTCACTGAAAATACTTCACTAAAAACAGAGAAGAATGAATTGTCAGACTCTCTTAATGAGGTAAATAAATCTAAAGTAGAGTTGGCATCAAAAGTGGCTATTGCCTCACAGCTCAAAGTTGAAAATGTTCAGATAATGGCAGTTAATGAAAGAGGACGAGAGCGTGAAATGCCAGCTAAAAGTAAACAAATTGATAAACTGAAGGTGACTTTCAATATCTCTGAAAACAATGTAGCCCCTATAGAAGGAAAAGACATACTAATAAGGATAGTTGAT
The DNA here is from genome assembly GCA_964351175.1 of uncultured Roseivirgaceae bacterium. Lineage (GTDB taxonomy): Bacteria > Bacteroidota > Bacteroidia > Cytophagales > Cyclobacteriaceae > Fulvivirga. The sequence goes on from CAYGNU010000434.1 coordinate 1,332, forward strand.
GGTAAAGGTCAGGTAATATTTGATGTTGCTAAAGGCTCAGGCACTTTTATGTATAATAACAAAGAAGAGTTTTACACGGCCAACCAGGAAATTCTCTTTGACAACACGAAACAAGAATTATCCTTTGAATACACCAAAGGCTCAGAATATGAATCAGGTGTATACCTCTTGGAAGTTTACACTGACGGTTATAAAATGGGAAGTCAGCAATTTGAAGTAAAATAAAAAAAGGCGCAGCTACCACACTGCGCCTAACCAAAACCTGTGATCCCAAACACTACTTCAGACACAGATTACCTTTTATCATTTAAACTCCAATCATAATCTAAATACTCTATTTTAGCCTCTTTATTAAGTTTAACTTTTGAGTATTTATTAATAAACTGGATTAGACTTCTATCTTTTGTAAAGTCTTTTGTAAACCAACTAAATATCTTTGAAATTTTACCTCTATCGAGGCTAATCTCATTTCTTTTGGCATCATTCATAAAGTTAACAGCTTGTTCATTTAATTGTTTATCGATTTTACCAGCGGTAAATGCTTCATTTCGAAGGGGCGGGCAGGAAAATGAAGCGCAATTAATAGCGAAATGGATGCGAGGGTCATTGAACTGCTTCCTTAGTATATCGTGCTCAATATGATCTAAATTCATAAGTTCTCCACCAATACTAAAAAACTTCTTATGCCACACTGTTCTTACTAAAGGTATATAGATTGTCGGGTGTAAATCTTGAATACTCGTGAGAGGGTAATTGTCAATTATCAATTTAATGGTAAATGCATTGTATGCATTAATCCAATAGGCCAATTGCTGATTTTTAGACCATTGATCCTTGTTTGGAGGGTTATCACTTAACAAGTTAAGATATTTTTCAAATTGGTTTTTATTGGCAATAAAACCCTTGTAATCTACCTGATCTTCATGAACGTATTCATTCAAAAGTTTATCAAAAATTGCATGCGAAGGAGGATCATAAGCTCGCATGACGCCTCTTTGTTCGCCGGAACAAGAGTTAAATAAAAAAATAAATGCAGCTAATGCGAGTGTGTTTTTCATATGGCAAATCTATTATTGAAATACTACGATAGAGCATGGGGTAAATGTTTTAATAATTACTAAAAAGTCAACTGCATGACTTAGTTGAGTTACTTATATGTCTATTGATAAAATCAATCATATAGTTTTGAGACGCCCCTACTGCATATAATATAAAAACACAAGCATAGATAAATTGGAGTCTAAAAGGTCCATTATTTCTATAATCCCTAGCAGAAGTAATCGCATTTTTCTTCACTATGTTAAACCGAGTATTAGTCTTTACTCTACCAATAAATTCATACTCTTCCATAATTTTCATATGCTCATCAAATCCATTTATTGACATGAAGAGTTTCTTAGTGACAAATAACGTTTGCCCACCTCCCCTGCAAAACCAAAATGGTAACCTTGAAAATAAATTACAAAAACGAAGAAATGGATGATCCCAATCAAATATTGAAGTAAAACAACCTGCATTAGTATCAAAATCCAAAGTATCGACAATTAACCGATCAAAACCAGAAGGAGGAACGGTATCTGCATGAACAAAATAAAGGATCTCCCCATCTGCATTTTGGGCACCAACATTCAACTGATGTGCCCTACCTTTTATATTTGTAGATATAACCCTTACGTTATGTTTAAGAGCGACCGAAACAGTTTTATCAGATGAACCACAGTCTACAACTATTATTTCTAATAAAAGATGGGTACTGTTTTGTTGAAGATAAAGCAAGAGTTTCACTAAGTGACTCTCCTCATTATAAGTTGGTATGATGATACTTACCTTCATATTTCAATCTATATAAGAAATAACATACGCCTTTCAATTTTAACAGATAAGTAGAACAATGTTTTTATTTAAAATACATTTATTTTATCTTTGCAGTCCTAAAATTTTTAACATAAAAAATTAATTATGAACAATTACGAGACGGTATTCATTTTAAATCCCGTTTTATCTGAAGAGCAGATGAAGGATACTGTCAAGAAGTTCGTACAGGTGATCAAAGATGCAGGCGCAAAAGTGATCAACGAAGAGCAGTGGGGCTTAAAGAAATTGGCGTACCCAATTCAGCACAAATCCACTGGTTTTTATAACCTAGTCGAATTCGAGGCAGACTCCGAATCAGTTGACAAACTGGAAATTGAATTCAGAAGAGACGAAGCAGTGATGAGATTCTTAACAGTAGCATTAGATAAGCATGCTGTAGAATACAACGAAAGAAGGAAAAACGGAGCATTCCGTAAAGACAAGAAGAAAACAGCTAAGGAGGAGCCAGTAGCATGACATTAATGAACGAGCCTATCAACAGAGGCGAAATAGGAAAAAAATATTGCCGATTCAAGAAGAACGGTATTAAATACATTGACTACAAGGATCCTGATTTCTTATTGAAATTTGTAAACGAGCAAGGTAAAATTTTACCTAGAAGACTTACTGGAACAAGTTTGAAATTTCAAAAGAAAATAGCGCAAGCTGTTAAAAGAGCTAGACATATAGCCTTATTACCTTACGTTACTGATTCTCTTAAATAAGACTTACCATGGAAGTAATATTAAAGCAAGATATACAAGGACTTGGTTATAAGAACGACACTGTAAGTGTAAAGCCAGGATACGGAAGAAATTATTTGATTACTCAAGGTTTTGCTATCATAGCTAATGAGGCTAATCAAAAAATGATAAACGAAAACATCAAGCAAGCGGCTCATAAAGCCGATAAGCTGATGAAAGATGCTGAAGAAATAGCTAAAGCACTTGGTACACTAACTTTAGAGATAGGTACTAAGGCTGGTGAAAGCGGAAAAATCTTCGGGGCTATCACAGCACTTCAAATTGCTGATGCTTTGAAAAATAAAGGATTTGATATCGATAGAAAGAAAATCTCTTTCAATCCTATCAAAGAATTAGGTGACTATACTGCCATTGTTGACCTTCACAGAGAAGTACAACATGAGA
>CAYGNU010000435.1:0-4328 GCA_964351175.1 uncultured Roseivirgaceae bacterium
GTGGAACCGGAGGTTCTGATGGTATTCAAGCTACCATGTTGCATTTGATGCCAAGCGATATGGTGATTATCATCCTAATTAATTCTACTGGGCAAAAGCAAGTTAATTTGGCTTCGGTATTCATTGAACTTTATAAAACTGCTAAAAAATAGCATATTACTATAATGGATATCTATGAATGAGTGTATCAACTTAACCTATAGGCAAGTGATAATTCCACCGAGTTATAGTATTGTAATTATTCCAACCACTGCGCGTGATTCACCTATACCGAAGTTACACACCACTTTATCACATAATCAAAATATAAAATGAATCACCTAAACTATAATCGAACACTACAACCGATTCTACTTGGTACAATTACTAATATTCTAGTTAATTATATTTTTGATCCTACTAACCCAGATTTTCTATGGGATGAATTCCTAGCTGCTATTATTCTTGTTATTCCACTAACAGAAATGAATTATTTCATAGATCTAAGATTGGAAAAAAAATATGATTGGATTGATTCTTTTAAGGAACGATTGGGGTTACACCTTTTATTCCTTCTTGGAGCTTCAATATTAACCCTAAATATTCTGGGAAACATATATGTTTATCTCAAAGGAGATGACTTCTATTCCTGGAGGGAGTATATCATTATCAATTTTGTCGCTTTTACTTTAACAGTTTTTCTAACTGGTTTGAGTTGGATGGCATTCTATTTCAAACGTTGGAAAGAAGCTGAATTAAATCTGCAACTATCAAATAAGAGTTTGTCGGATATGCAGAAAAAATTAAAAGTGTCCACGCCTACAATTCAACTACTAAAAGGATCGAAAAAGATAATGATCCCAGCAAATGAAATCATTGCTGCCAATATTATACAGGGAGTAGTTAGGGTTCAAACTAGACTCAATGGTTCAGCTCTTCATCAAGGCAGCTTAGTCGAGTTTAAAAAACTCCTTCCAAATTCCTTATTCTTTATGGCTAGTCGAAACTCAATCGTTCATCGAGACTCCATTCTTGCATTTAAATCATCCTCATTTGGCAAAATAGAAATCGAATTAAAGAATATTGCCGATCCACATAAGAACATTACTGTAAGTAGACAAAGAGCGTCCAACTTTCGAAAATGGTTCAATACCACTCCAGCATAGAATTTATATCGCTTTAAAACATTTTCACCCAATCTTAAAAAATAGATTTGAACTGTTTCGTTGATTTGACTCTGAAAATAAATCAAACACAAAATGAAAAAGTTACTAAAACAAGTTCTTGTACTTCTAATGCTGTTTATGGTCTCACTCAGCCAAGGGCAACATAAGAAGTTCAAACGAATCCAACATATCATAGATAAAGCGACTGACAAAAATTTGGTTGGAGTCTCGGTTTATATTAAAAGTCCAAAACTTAGTGCATGGGTCGGGGTGGCTGGCTATTCTGACCTAGCCAATGAAATTAAACTTGACAAAAATGATATCTTTGGTCTTGCAAGTATTGGGAAAACGTATACCGCAGTAGCAGTCTTTAAATTAGTTGAGGAAGGCAAACTGAATCTAAATGACAAGGTATCAAAATACCTCCCGCCTGAAATAATAGAGAATGTTCAGTACGCTGATCAAGTAACTGTGCGTCACTTACTTGGTCATACTTCTGGTTTTTATAATTATAATGGAGACCCTGAACTCAATAGGTTATACCTAGAAGGGCATCTTAAGCTTGATACCATCAGCCACTTGGATATTCTTAGAAATTACTTTTATGGAAAAGAGCCTACAAATGAGCCTGGAGTGAGGTATAGATACAGCAGCACAAATTATTTACTACTATCGATGATAATGGATGAGGTTTTAGGCAAAAGTCATGTAAATTATGTTAGATCCATTCTCAAAGAACATAATCTCAATAAAACCTGGTACAAAGAAACGCCTCCTCATCTCATAAAGCACTATGGAGATTTGAATTTGGATGGAGTATCTGAAGACCTAACAGCTCAAACAATTGAGACCACCAACTGGTACAGTGGGGATGACGGCTTCTATGCTTCGATATCTGAGGCGGGGGTTTTCATCGAAAAACTCATGAAAAATGAAATTCTGAATCAAAACTCATTGAAAGAAATGATGACCTGGAATAACAAAAAAAAGCCTGACTATGGTCTGGGATTAGAGGTGGACAAAGCCTTTCCATATAAGCTTTTGATGGGACATTCCGGAAGTGGTATTGGCATGAGAACTGATCTATACTATATACCACACAAGGATATGACAATTGCAATATTTTCTAATTCTGGTTTGAGATCTGCCTCAAAATCATTCTCCAAAACGTACTATAAGATGCGAACTAAAATTATTCTAAGGCTATTTCTACTGTAACCAACTTCAAAATCAAAAATGCTAGTCGAGTAGCCGGACCTGAGCCCTAAGGCTCAGGTTGAGGCTCTCACACCTCCCAGCGTATGGTTCTCGTACTGGGCGGTTCGTAAAGCATAGCATCACCGCTCTTTACACCTATGATACCTTTCCGCTACTTTTAAGTATAGAAATCCGCCAACTGACGGATTCCTATACGAATTTTCACTTCACACTACGTTCAGCCCTTCCTTCTCTTGTGAGTCCTCCGATTCTCTATTGGCTCGTTTCCCGATCCGTACTATGGCCTCTGCTGACTTCTCAACTGATACAAGTAACAGTTGAGACCTCCCTCGGTAAGATGAATATCCTTGTGCCTATCGCTGCCACATCTACTATTTCGGTACGCTCCCTGTTTGATAATTCAAACAGAGCTTTGGACTTCGGCAGCATGTGGTACCTCATCCGACCTTATAGCCTCTGTATGTGGTTTCTGTTCGTCAGTACAGACACCGCAGTCTGGCTTACCTGCCTTGCCGGCAGGCAGGCTTCAGTTCTAACTTCACAGTTAACAACCTTGCCACTTACTTCGCTTAGGGACACGACTCCCCCGCGTACGGGACTTTCACCCTTTGGAACGCTCAACTTCATGAGCTATATTCACCATTCAAGGCGCACACAAGGGCTAAGAAAACATAGGGGTTCGGTGGTAATCGGAAGATCAGAGCTTTTGGCAAGTTCGCCAATCCAAAATTTTGATAATGAAAAAAGTAAAGTAAATAATAAAAATATTTGGCTTGGCTAAGTAGCAAACCGAAAGGGCCGTGTTTCAAACTCCCCTACGTTTCTTAGCCAGACGTTGTATGCCATTTCCTAAATAAGAGACAATTCTTGATTCGCGATTCGCGAATTGCAAATATATTCTATATATTTACCTCGCAAAACAAATGATAGTATGAAAAAACATAGTGGGATGAGACCTCATGACATTGCTATATTACTAAAAATTGCTAGTAAAGGAAGAGATAATTGGTTTATGAAAGACTTAGCCAATGAGCTCAGGATAAGTGCTAGTGAAATAAGTGAAAGTATTAATCGGTCAATTATCGGAGGCTTAATAAGTGGTGACAAAAGAACATTAAAAAAACTCGCTTTATTAGACTTCTTAAAATCAGGTCTTCGTCACGTATATCCACAACAACCCGGATCGATGACAAGGGGTATAAATACAGCTATTTCTGCTCCGCCATTAAATAATGAGTTTATGAGTGAAGAAAAATTCGTTTGGCCATACGGAAAAGGAAATTCTAGAGGTCAAGCAATTGAACCCTTACACCCCAATACTCCAGAAGCATGTTTAAATGACACAAAATACTATGAACTGATGGCCCTAACAGATGCAATCAGAATTGGTAAGGTAAGAGAGCAGAACATTGCTTTTGAGATATTAAAAGAAAGAATTGAGAATGCTTAAGAACCAAACCATCAATTTAAAAGTAGTTGAAAAAGTCGCATTATCGCTTGAAGAAATAAATGATCTGGTAATTTATGTAGGTGGAGCTGTGGTAACTTTATATGTTACGGACGAAGGTGCCGAACAGCCACGTCCTACCAAAGACATTGATATTTCAGTACAAATCAGCTCGTACTCACAAATGGATGAACTGCGAGAAAGATTAGCCAAAAAGAAAATCTATCCCGCTCCTTCGGAAAAAGTAATGTATCGTTATTCTTACGAGGACATTCTGATTGACTTCATTCCCTTCGAAGAAACTCCACTAGGACCAACCAATAGATGGTTGAAACCAGGATTTAAAAAAGCATACCCCGTACAAATCGGTAATACAGAAATCAAGATTTTACCAGTAAGTCTATTTTTAGCTACAAAATGGGAAGCGTTTAAAAGCAGAGGAAATGATCCAAGGACAAGTCACGATTTCGAAGATCTAATTTATATAATAGATAATAATTTAGAAGTTGTTAAAGACA
>CAYGNU010000436.1:0-4314 GCA_964351175.1 uncultured Roseivirgaceae bacterium
GAGGATACAGAGAACACTGAGTAGTTAATTCATAGCAATCATTTCTTTTTTCCAGAATACATCTAAAATCTTTTGGACTGCCTCAGCTTCATCAGCCTTACCTAATTTGGTAAGTGCTTCAATTTTTCCTCTTAAGGCTTTAGCACGGTTGGTTCTGTTTTCTAAACTTTTATTAAACTGAGCCAGCGCATCTTCTGGTCTGTCTTTAGTCAATAGCCAATCGCCATACTGCTCAAATGATGGATAAGCTATGAAAGGAGGTCCTGAATCGTAACTAGCACTAGCTTCCAATTTGGTAGCTTCTTTTAAATGCTTTTCTACTTTTTCGTCATTATTATCAAGCATTGCGATTAATGCCTCCATTTGATGAATAGTCACATTTGTTTTGGTAATGCCTTCTTCCGTTGGGGCATAACGAGTCGGTCCTGCACTACACATGGCAATACCGTCTTCTCCCACCACCAGTTTTGCAGTTTCAACATGTAGTTGAAGCGTATCAATTTCAAGTGCTATTTGTTCAATATTTTTATTGTCGAAGGCCAGCAGGCTTCTAAAAAAATGCTTTTGAGATTTAGAAGCTAAACCCATTTTACTATAATTTACTTCTACTGGTTTTATATCTTCAGGCCACTTTCCACTTTCAATTCTTTGTTCGTTTTGCATGGTTATGGTATAACTATCTGAAGCTGTTGAATCTTGAAAGTAGCTGATTATTTCTCTCAAAAGCTTTTCAGCTTCATCATAATTTCCTTGCTGTAAATAGCCATAATGCAGCCAAGCCATGGAGTGATATCCTCTAGCCTTGCCGGAAAGTTCTTTTCTTTCTATTCTATTTAAGCTAGCCTGATACGAATCAATATTGGAGTTTACCACCTCATTCCACATACCTAATGCCACATATATATGAGAAGGCATGTGCAAAGCATGAGCAGCATCAGGGGCTACTTTTGCATATTCGTTGGCAGCATTCACTGCCAATTTTGCGTATTCTGGATCATCATTAGAGTGGATCATGTAATGTAAGGCACCTGGGTGTGTTGGGTTCTCCTTCATGATTCCTGCAGCTACTTCAGCTGATTTGTTAAGATTATCTTGATTATCATAATCAGCCCACATCAATCCAAGTGCATAAAAAGCGGCTACTTCGAGGTCTTTCGGATATTTCTCATAGAGGCTTTCCATATGATTAACATAGCGCTCATTACGTTCATTTAACTCACCTTCACCAAAAAGCAATTCGATACCTTCCCAAAAATCTCTTTCTAATCCTTCTTGAGCCATGGCGAGTCTTTCTTCTTTTGTGGCTCCTAGCTTGGCCATTACTTCTCTTCCTTCAGGCACATTTTGAAGACCCCATAATGCTTTGTAGTTGCACATAGCCTCCCCCCAATAGGCCATTACTTCGTTTTTGTCAGCTTCTTGAGCAGATAGAAATGCTTCTTTAGCATCGTCATATTCGAAACTATGAAGTAGTAATAGTCCTTTATCAAAACCTTCAGAGGCTTCTGGTGAAACTGGGAATTGGTATTTTATATCTCCTAATGTGTAATCTACTGAGGCAGTTTCTTTTGGCTGATTGCATCCGAAAAGGGCAATTAGACTCAAAAATGATAGGGTTGTAAGTTTATGCATTGTAAAAGGAATTTTATTTAGCATACAAGATAGTGAAAATTAGATTAAAATAAATGTGAAGAGCATGAGCACTACTTTCACATTTGAGGTTGGATAAAGCCTGATAAATTAAAGATATTTTAAGATTTCACTTCTTCTTGCCCTTTAGTTCAGCAAGCTGATCTTTTAGTTTATTTATCTCTAATTCAAGTTCTTCAGTTCTTCGGTCTCGATCTTCATTAATGGCTTGCATCTCTTCAAGATTTTGCTGTAACTCCTCCTCGCGCACCTTGAGTTCTTCTTCTTTTATCTTGGATTCTTCAAGTAGTACTTTCGTTTGCTCACTCAGTAATGTAGTATTAATAGTTGTAGTAAGTCGCTCACTAAACTGTGCAAGAAACTCTCTTCTATATTGCGGGATTTCTTTGAATGAAGCCAACTCCATTACACCTACAATGACATCTTCATATTTCAGTGGCATGAGCAGCAGGGCTGCTGGTGAAGATGCTCCAAGGCCACTTTCAATTTTAAGATAGTCAGCGGGAAGATCATCTATATATTTAATCACTCTTTCCTTATAACATTCGCCAACTAGGCCAGAATCAAGGTCAAATGATTGAGCTCCTGGATAGCCGAAATTGGCAATCATATTTAATTTTGTTTCTCCCTCTTCATTTTCCTGGGCAATGTAAAGTGCTGCAATGGGCACTTCTAAAAGTTCTACTATATTCTTTAGTACACTTTGCGTTAACTCTTTTATATCATCTTTACTTCTGCTTAAAACCTCACCAAGTTTTACTATACTTTGATCCTTCCAGATCCGATCTTTTTCTAGCTCACGCTGATCTGCAATGGCCTGTTTTTGTTTTTCTACTTCGTCTTGCGCCTCTTTGATTTTGCCTTCCAATATGGCTTTATCATGATTTAAGCTGCGCTCTCTATAGCTGATGAATAATCGAACTACACCAAAAAGGGAAACACCAACCAAAAGGTAAAACCACCAGGTATTCCAGAAAGGCGGAGAGATGTTTATTGTAAGTTGTACACCGGCCTCATTCCAAACATTGTCATTATTAGAGCCCTTTACTTTAAAAACATATTCGTCAGCATTCAAGTTGGTGTATGTAGCACTGCGCTTATTTCCAACATAGTTCCAGTCATCATCAAAACCTTCGAGCATGTAAGCGTATTGGTTTTTTTCTGGAGAATTGAAATTGAGAGCGGCAAAATTGAAACTCAATACAGTATGAGAATAATCTAAATCCAACTCTTGGGTAAATGAGATACTTTGGTTTAGAATAGAGTCTTTACCTATGCCAACAGGTCTATTAAAGATTTGAAAATCGCTGATAACAATGGGAGGCACATTTGTATTATTTTTTATTTCATTTGGGTAGAAAATATTAAGTCCATTGACGCCTCCAAACATCATACTCCCATCACCATTTTTATACGAAGCCCCCCAATAAAATTCATTACTTTGTAGCCCTTCGCTCGCATCGTAACTTCTGAACTGTTTAGTAGCCTTATTAAATTTTGACAACCCATTATTTGTTGCTGCCCAAATGTTATTTTCCTCATCTTCTAAGATTCCAAATACAACATTATTGGCCAAACCATCTTTTTCAGTAAATGATCTGAGGCTCCCGGATTTCGTTTCAAGCACATTAAGTCCACCACCAAAAGTGCCGATCCACAACTTTTTGTCAGCATCCATATGTAGGCTAATGACATGATCACTACTTAATCCAGCCTGATCTTCCGTCTGAAGTCCATAAGTGGTTATGGAAGTTCTATCGGGAGAAAGTATATTTAGTCCAGACCAAGTTCCTATATAAAGTGTGCCATCATCATCTTCGATAAAAGCTTTGCCTTGAATGGTACTTTTAAGTTCATCATGTTCTGTTCTTGTCCATTTGTCAGAGAACTTATCATAGGAGGCGAGTCCATTTTCAGTCCCAATCCAAAAGACATCAAATTTATCTTTATGAAAAACCTGAATTCTATTATCTTGAAGAGAATTATTCACTCCGGGCTTACTCTGAATGGTATCCATTGTACCAGTCAATGGATCATAGATATTTATACCTCCGCCCCAAGTTCCAATCCACATTTTACCTTCTTCATCTTTATAGATGGCAGATATCTCAGCATTTATTAGCTGTTCATTCTTTTCGAACAATTTGATTTCACCCGTAGATCTATTCAATAAATTAAGCCCGCCACCTTGAGTGCCAACCCAAATTAGCCCTGATTCATCTTCATAGAGACTTCTGATCAAGTTGTTGGAAAGTGAATTTGCTTTTCCTGGAATACTTCTATAAGTATTAAAGCTTTTTCTCTCTAGGAGTTTATTGATTTTATCCCCTTCATTACCAATCCACAATCCACCGGTTTTATCTTCAAAAATAGCTCTTGGCTGATTATTGCTTAAACTGGAAGGGTCCGATGGGTCATTTTTATAATGGCTAAAGGTATTGGTTTCAAGGTGCAGAATATCTAGACCCCCGTTCGTGGCTAGCCATGCCTGATTGTTGTTGTCAAAGTGAATGTCATAAACACCATTGCCGGCAAGGGAATTCTCGCTGTCATCACTTACATAATAACTAAATCTCTTTTCATTTTTATGCAACACATTTAGTCCTCCATTATCTGTTCCCACCCAGATTTTGCCATCACCACTGCTGTTGATACTTCTGATGC
>CAYGNU010000437.1:0-4311 GCA_964351175.1 uncultured Roseivirgaceae bacterium
CCCCTTGTACATTCTGGGGTTTTGTTTCAGGGTCATAGTCCCAATGGATAAACCCTTTGTACTCAAATCCAGGCCTTAATGGAAAATTTAAATTAGCCCTGTCGATAGTAACCCAAAGCTGTTCATGACCCCAGATATCAACAAAAGCATCATAAACCTTTTGTGTTTGCCTGTTATCCCACAGGTATTGGTGATTGTAAACTTCCACCATACCAGTGCCCACAAGCTCTTTCATACCAGCACTAGCCCGTTCTTTGGTGTACCAGGTCTCCTGATTGTTTTTATCTTTTTCTTCAAATTCCCAAATAAAATCTGCGGTTTTCAGTGCTTGTTCTCTGGGAACAGCATTTCTAATGATCACATACCCATTATGCTTCCAAAACTTCCAGTCTTCTTCAGTAAGCACGCGCAGAGACTTCTCATCTGCTACGGTTCTGAGTTTTATCTTGCTACTAGTAGCAGTTGAAGGATTACCAGGAATGGCTTCATGGTTTTTGTTAGGATTGACTACTGATTTTCCCATATCTGTGGTATTAACATTATAAATATACCAACTTATGGAAAAACACTTGATTCATTTATCACCTCTTATGACCTTCTTTTATCACAATGCCACTTTTATTCCCACCAAACTTCGATAATGAATAGGTAAATGTAAGCATAGCATACCTTGTTACAGTATTCACACGCTGATCTTGTATGTAATTAAAATTACTAGTTCTTGATACGCCAGTGATTTTGTTCAAGACATCAAAAACACTCAATTTCAACTCTCCTCTATCATTTTTAAGGAACGTTTTTGCCATATGCAACCTCCATATAGGCATTTCTATTTTGTTGTTAAAGGCATCTCCGTCAAACACTTGGTAGTCAAAGGAGGAACTAAAATTCCATGTTTTTAAGAATGTAATGCTCAAGTCAGTGTAGAGTACGTTGCGAAAGTAACTCTGATCAAAATCAGTAGATTCAGAGTATTTAGTATCATTTAACTCCGTTTTATATCCAACCACAGCATCAACAGCGTTTTTCTTTCTATTCTCAACACTAAAATCTATGGAGTTTTGGAAACGCTCTACTGTGTTTTTCTGATTATTGATAAATAATTGTGTCTTAGTATAAGTATGACTCGTAGAAATATTGAATTTAATACCTAATGGTTTCACAGAAGTGCCAAAGGAGAAGTAGCCATTGCCGCTCCATTCTTCATTGATATTCGTTGGGCTTACCGTCTGTGTCAGATCATCAGATATTATGGTTGTATTCGTTATCCTATTTTGTACCAGTCTGGAATTCAATCTGGCGAATAGATTGGTGAAACTAAAGTTATCGAACAAAGAGAAGTTTAAATATCCATTGTGGATGTATTCGGTTTTCAAATCTGGATTTCCAACGTAGATATTTAACGGATTGCTGTTGTCCACTACAGGCTGCAACTGGCGCACACTTGGCTCATTTACAGAGGTATTATAGCCCAAACTCAATGACTTTGACCTATCTAGGCTATAACGCATAGACATGGATGGCAGCATATTGAAGAATGTCTTGTTGATTTTAATGTCATCATCAATCAATTTACCCTTAAGATTTGATGACTGTGCCATAGCACCGAAGGAGAGGTTGAGATCTTCACTGTTCATCATCAGCTTTAATCCACCTCGATCATAAAAATAATCACGTCTGTACAACTGACTTAGTTGGTCATTAATGACTCTGTCAGTACCGGTTATGTCATAGTAAAATGATTTATTTTCCGTATTGTAATTCTGTCTTTCATAAATAGCGCTCAAGTATTTTTGGTTGCCCAAGGGTTCAGTAAATACGACACCAAGATTATAATCCAGCTGATCATTAGAAGTGTTTTGAAACTGGTCAAGATTGATAACGTTTGGACTATTACCAAAGATTGAGGTAGTACTCAGAATATTCTGAACCTGATTGCTATTATCAAATCCAAATCGGGCATTGGCGGTTATTAGTCTTCCAATATCATTGAGTTTCTTGCGGTAAGAGATCTGCGAGTCAAAAGCAATATTGTCAGAGTGGCCATTGTTATTATTTCTGCTTTCGTTAAGTAGTACGTCATTATCACCATAGGTCTGATTATTTCTGATTATTTTACTTGAACCATCATTGAATTTGATATTAGACCTAAGCGTTATATCTTGTCCTTCATTTATTTTATGTTCTAATTTAAATGTAAGCCTATGATTTGTATTCTTACTTATGGAGTAGGAGGTGTCACCAGAGTTGAAGATCCCACCATTTAAAAAGTTTTGTCTGGCAGAGGTTTGATCTACTATATTATCAATATTATTAAAGAAATAGGAAGAAGTAAGTTCTGTGTTTTTACTAAAATCATGATTGAAATTGATACCGCCAGATGTTGCTGTAGTTACCCCTCTAGATTGTCCACTCATCTCTCCACCCATACTTTCAGCGGAGACCATCATTCCCCCACCTGAAATGCAACATAGTCCCCCAGAAAAACCGATATAATCTTGGAAAGAGAAGTTCTGTTCATTGATATTATTGGTAGCAGCCAGGGTAGATAGTTGAGTCTTTTTATTGAATTTATTGATACTGGCTTTTCCCTGATATCGATCATCTGTGCCAAAGCCACCGGCTATTTTACCAAACACACCATTCTTCTTGTCCTCTTTGAGATCAAGATTAATTGTCTTTGATCTTTCTCCATCATCCACTCCAGTGAATTCAGCCATATCAGATCTTTTATCATATACCTGAACCTTATTAATCGCATCGGCAGGTAGGTTTTTAGTCGCTATTTTAGGATCATTTCCAAAAAACTCCTTGCCATTAACAAATACCTTATTCACCTTTTCACCTTGTGCCTTAATATTCCCGTCCTGATCTACTTCTACACCGGGCAGTCGCTTGAGCAGCTCTTCTACAGTTGCGTTAGGCTGGGTTTTAAAAGCATCAGCGTTATATTCTATAGTATCGCCATTGATCATGATGGGGATTCTGTCTGCGGAGACAGACACACCGTCTAATATCTCGGTTTTCTCCTTAAGTTTTAGCTGCCCCAGATCGATAGACTCTTTTTGATCACTTACTGTAAATGGCTTTGATAATGTCTCATAACCCACAAAAGCCACCTGCAGAATATAAGAGCCTTTATTTACTTTCTTAAGCAGGAAGTTGCCTTCATTGTCAGCTATGGTAAAGCTCTGCATAATGGAGTCAGAAGCGTTAATCAGCACTGTGCTAGCCGAGGGCAAAGGATTATTGTCTTTGTCCATAATTTGACCTGTAACCGCAACAGACTGCGCCATGGCCACACTTGCAATGCAGGTGAGGAGAAAACCGATAATATAGCGCATGGACCTAGTTCTTTTGGATGAATATTTTGACTCCGCCACCTTCGTGTGCACCACCAAATTCAGCTTCCATCTCCTTCAATTTCTCTTCACGGATTTTGACGAACTCTTCACGCGTTACCTTCTTACCTTTACCAGGTGACTCAATTTCGCTGCTATAGTCGGCCTCTAAGTCAACATTGGTGGCTACATAAGTGCGTTCGCCTTTATTTACACTAAGCTCCAAAATAGCTCCTGGTAGTCCCACAAATCTCGATGGACCGATAGACACTGGTATTTGGGTAGAAAACCACGCTTCGTAAGTGGTGCTGTCTTCAGTATAGGTAGCCTTTTGAGTATTATAACCTAAAACAGTTTTGGAGTCGGCCTCGATTTTCCATTTCAGACTTTTTAGGTCATCTTCTATGAGGAAGAACCTGTCCATAAAATCAGTTCTCTGAACAAGCTCCTTTTTAGACATATTGTAAAAAGTTACATCCTCAGAGCGCTTTGTTTTAATTTCAATTTGAGCACCATCATCTGTTGTAAACATTTGCTTTGGAGTTGCCTTCTTCTCCGGATTTGTTGAGGATCTGTAAAGACTTTTGCCTTCAGCAAATATCAGTTCATAAGAATTGGTATTGCTTTTAGGAATATTGGCGAACATGGCTTCATCCATGTCACCGCCAAAATTCATTTTGAATTGTACCGTTTCATCATATTCAATTTTGCCATGAATATCTTGTGATTGCGCAAAACTTACGGTTAATAAAAGGAGTAGTATCAGTTGTTTCATAGTTTTATTTGTTTGTTCAAGGATACTATGAAATCTAAATGATATTGGAGAAGAGGCTCTTAAAAAATGTTAAAAGGGAGGTTAAAAAACGTTAATAAAAAAAGGCCTTGCATGGAGCAAGGCCTTTTCAGTTCTGATTGTGTCCCGTCCTGAAATAAGTTGACACAAAATTGACTTATTATGAAAAAGGGGATT
>CAYGNU010000438.1:0-4300 GCA_964351175.1 uncultured Roseivirgaceae bacterium
CATCTTCAAAATTTAAGCCCGGAGTAATTACCGGTAGCGAAGTTCAGGAATTATTTAAATTCGCTAAAGAAAAAGGTTTTGCCATGCCTGCAGTCAATGTAATAGGCACAAACTCTGTAAATGCTGTTTTGGAAACTGCTGCGCAGATCAACTCTCCAATAATGATCCAATTTTCAAACGGGGGTGGAGTTTTTTACGCTGGCAAGGGGCTTAACAATGATAATCAAAGAGCTGCAGTAGCAGGTGCTGTGTCAGGTGCGCATCATGTACATATGTTAGCAGAAAAATATGGCGCAACAGTTATTTTGCATACTGACCACGCAGCAAAGAAATTATTGCCATGGATCGATGGCATGTTAGACGCTGGTGAAGAGTTCTATAAAGTACACGGCAAATCATTATTTAGCTCACATATGATTGATCTTTCTGAGGAACCGATCGAAGAAAATATTGAGACTTGTAAAAAATATCTTGAGCGCATGAGCAAAATGGATATGACTTTAGAAATTGAACTTGGTGTTACTGGAGGTGAAGAAGATGGGGTTGACAATACTGATATAGACAGTTCTAAACTATATACACAACCTGAAGAAGTTGCTTACGCTTATGAAGAGTTGAGCAAAGTGAGTGATAGGTTTACCATTGCTGCTGCTTTTGGTAATGTTCACGGAGTTTACAAACCAGGTAATGTTAAACTAACACCTGTTATCTTAAAAAATTCACAAGATTATATTATCGAGAAATATAAAACTGGCGCAAGCCCTATAGACTTTGTCTTCCATGGTGGTTCAGGCTCAACTGTTGAAGAAATAAGAGAAGGTATTTCTTATGGTGTGGTTAAAATGAATATAGATACTGATTTGCAATGGGCTTATTGGGAAGGCATAAAGGATTACTACCAGGCGAATGAAGGTTACCTACAAGGACAAATTGGAAACCCTGAAGGAGATGATTCACCAAACAAGAAGTACTATGATCCACGTGTTTGGTTAAGAAAAGGTGAAGAATCTTTCAAAGCCAGATTAATCAAAGCTTGTGAAGATCTTAATAACATAGGTACCTTGAATTAAGAGGCCCCGAAACTGAATGCATAAAAAAAGGATTGTCATATGACAATCCTTTTTTGTTGTTGGTTTGTAAGAAATTACAACTTCTCTTTGATTCTTGCAGCCTTACCTTGTCTTCCTTTCAAGTAGTACAATCTGGCTCTTCTTACTTTACCCAATCTTACCACATCGATTTTCTCAATATTTGGCGAAAGGATAGGGAATATTCTTTCTATACCTATACCGTTAGAAACTTTTCTTACTGTGAAAGTTTCACCAGCTGAATTAGGATGTCTTCTTTGAATAACAGTTCCTTGAAACTGCTGAATTCTTTCTTTAGTACCTTCAGTAATTTTCACGTGTACATTAACTGTATCACCTGCTTTAAATGAAGGATGGGAGTTTCTTCTCTCTCCCTGCTCTGCTTCTAATGCTTTTATAATTTCGTTCATGATATATGATCAATAAGTATCTCTCCAAAAAACGGAGTGCAAATATAGTAATTTATTTATTCTATTCTCAAACAGATTTTAAAATATATTACTTGATAACATATTTAAATAAATTATTTTTCAATGTTGAAACATTAGTTTCATGTCGATGTTACTTATTAAATAATTATTTGTTTTAACATATGAATATAAAATCAAAGTTCGGCATTTCTCTTAAAAAATCCTTCAAAAATGCAGATGTCTTAACTGTAGACAATCATAAGATTGCTATTGTACATGCAACAGGAACTTATATACCTATAGAAGAATTCAAATCGATCTTTAATTATGTAGGCATCTTAACAAGTAAAGATGGAATTCAAAAGTTAATTTTTGATAAGAGACATTTAACAGTTTTCCACCAACCGTCAATGGAATGGTACTTTGTAGAATGGAAAGAGAAAATGTTTAATTTGGGATTAAAAACGCATCGAAAAATTCTTCCTGACAACGCTGTTTTTACTCAAAGTGTTAAAATCGGAAGAGAGCAAATAAATGAGAAATACCCTCAAGGCAAATTTCATTTAATGGACATTGCTTACTGCAATGAAATAGATGAGGGCATTGAAAATTAAAAACACATGAAAGGTTCGGAAATTGAAACTTTATTGAACGATGCTTTAAATAAACTCAAGCTTATGGAGAAAGCTTATTGTGATAAAATAACTGAGTTTGAGTCCAGAATAGATTATTTGGAAGAGAAATGTTCTTCGCAAGAAAGGATGCTGACCGATTCGGTGAACTACATCAAAAAGCTTGAATCGAAGAATAAATAATGCCTAACTACTTAAAATGCCAAGCACAATACCTTGCCATTTTTAGTTGAAAATGGGCAACTCGATTGAGACTGTTGTTCCAACTCCTACAGAACTGACTAAACCAATTTTTCCTTCTAAAATTTCAACACTTCTTTTACATAAATAAAGCCCTAAGCCTGAGCCATTGGATAGGTTAGTGCCACGGTAAAACATATCAAATACATTTGGCTGAATATCTAATGGAATACCATGGCCATTATCTGAAACTTTGATTTTTAGAGTATCTTTTTCCAGAATAGTTTTTACTTCAATTTTAGGATTGGTATCGTTTCTGAAATTAATACTGTTTTGAATCAAATTATATAATATCAATTTTATTTTAGCGGGATCACAATTAAATCTAATACAATTATTAGTGTTGTGTATTCTAATTTTATCAAAACCTTCAATCAGTTTCAACTCCTCAAGCAACTCTTCCCATAAGGAATCACAGTCAATGAGCTCATAATTAGTTGCACTTGATAAGGTACTGCTATAGCGAACTAACATAATCAGCACGTGCTTCATGTGGTCAACAGTTTTTCTAGCGCGAAATAAATACTGTTCAGTGTTTGAAGGGTCTGTTTCTATTAATGTCAATAACCCTTCAATTGAAGTTATCGGGGATTTTAAATCATGTGAACTTCTATAAACAATCTGATCTAGTTCAGCATTCAGCGTATTTAATCTCTCAAGGGTGGTTTCTAACCGGGCATTCTTTTCTATCAAAGCCTCAACAGCAGAATTCAATTCTTCATGCTGTGCCTCTAATTCCTCGGTCCTATCCTCTAGATCCCTTTCTCTTTCGGTGAGTAATGCCTTATAATTAACGGGTTTTTTCATATTTATAAACAACAACTTTATAACAGTTGTCAAGCCAAATGTTTTATCCTTCTCCGAGGAGTCCTGGCCTTCTTTTCTTAGTTCTCTCCACCGCCTTTTGAAATCTCCACTCGTCTATCTTCTTCTCATGTCCAGTCAAGAGTATGTCTGGCACTTTTATTCCTTCAAAATCTGCGGGTCGCGTATAAACTGGCGGTGCCACCAATCCATCTTGAAATGAATCGGTAA
The DNA here is from genome assembly GCA_964351175.1 of uncultured Roseivirgaceae bacterium. Lineage (GTDB taxonomy): Bacteria > Bacteroidota > Bacteroidia > Cytophagales > Cyclobacteriaceae > Fulvivirga. The sequence goes on from CAYGNU010000438.1 coordinate 3,406, forward strand.
GTGCAGAAGTTTCATCTCCTAGCACACCAGGTATTAATCTTATAATAGCATCTGACACTACAGCAGCGGCCAATTCACCTCCTGATAAAACATAATCACCAATGCTTATTTCTCGAGTGATATAATGTTCTCTTATCCTTTCATCCACCCCTTTATAATGACCACAAAGAATAATAATATTCTTTTTCAATGATAGTTCATTTGCTATGGATTGAGAAAATTGTTCACCATCAGGGCTCATATAAATAATCTCATCATATTCTCGCTGCGCCTTCAAAGCATTGAAACAGTCTACAATAGGCTGCATCATTAAAACCATGCCTGCCCCTCCACCAAAAGCATAATCGTCTACTTTATGATGCTTATCCTTAGAGTATTTCCTGAGGTCATGAACATTAACCTCAACCAGCCCCTTATTTTGAGCACGCATTAATATGGAGTCTCCAAAAGGGCTCTCGAGTAATTTAGGAAGGCATGTGATTATGTCGATGTGCATCATTAGGACAAATATACATCCATCAACCCTTCAGGCAGGTTAACATTCAGTATTTTATTCTCATGATCTGCATCATGCACAATATCATCGTTAATAGGAATCAGAATTTCTATTCCATTATGATCAGCTGTAATTAGGTCTTGCATATTGGAAGTAAATATTCCCATAATTATACCTACATCACCCAGCGTTTTGTCTTTAATGGTGTATCCAACGACTTGATGATAGTAAAACTTTCCAGGACCTAGGTCTGGTAGCGTGGAAAGTGGCAGAAAAACTCGCTTAGCTTTTAATTCATCAGCTGACGGACCATCGTCAATATCTTCAAATTTTATGACAGCCTTGTCATCTCTAATTTGGATGGATTCAATAAAAAAAGGAACCAGTTTTTGGTTGATT
>CAYGNU010000439.1:0-4285 GCA_964351175.1 uncultured Roseivirgaceae bacterium
ATCCGGTATTGAGTCCATAATCGGTACTGGCTAAGAAGTACAAGTATTTACCGCTTTGATCCCAAACTGGGCTAATTGCATCTGCCATACCGTCGGTCAATTGCAGTTTTTGCCCATTAGAAATATTGAAAGCGAATATTGCCTTGAAGTGACTGTCTAACTGCCGAGAATAGGTAATCCATTTGCTATCCGGCGACCAGACAGGGTTCATTGTACGATCTGGGTGAGCATATCTGTCCGTATCTACTTTCTTGACGATTCCAGTATTCACATCTACATACCAAATATTGAAATCTGTATCAGTATAGGCAATGAATTTACCATCTGGTGACCAGCTGGTGCCATACATATATGACAACTCGTCCACTGTATCTGCAGTTTGTTCAAACCAATTACTATCGGTCTTTTGATTGTTGGTTAGGTTTTTCAATCCTGTTCCATCTGGATTAATGGTATAGAGATTTAGATAGCCATCTCTTACTGAGATAAAAGCAATTTTTCTCCCATCTGGAGACCAGGAGGGACACGCATCTTGGTTCGGATGCTTGGTAATATTCGTTAGGCCAGATCCGTCATTATTCATGACGAACACTTCATAATTCCCACCTTCTCTCGCTGATACCAATGCTATTTTTGAGCCATCTGGCGAAAATGACGGGGAGTAGTGGTGCTTGGCATTTCGAGTAAGTTGGGTTCGTCCTGAACCATCTGTTTTTATTTTATAAATGTCCCTGTTTCCAGTTCTGCCACTTTCGTGTTCGTAATAAACGATCCACTTGCCATCTTTGGAAAAACTAGGAAATCCTGAATAGTTTCCTGTAGTACTCACCTGTCGGATAGCGCTACCATCCGTTTTAGCCAAAGCAGCTTTCCACCCACCAAATTGGTAGGTATTAAAAGCAATCCATTCTACATTAGCAGAGAGGGCTGGTTTATTTATTCCTCTTGGACTTATTCCGTTCTTTACTTTGAACTCAGCTAGCTGCTTGCCGTCATAGTATACGATTTTAACATTTTGATCTTCCGACTCTCTTAAGGAAAAGTAAATTGTGTAGTTGGAAGTTGATCCATTTTTGGATTGCTCATTGTCTCCCATACAGCATATAAGTGAGAACGAGATTACCAAAAGTCCGATATTGTATTTGATTTTCATGATGTAGTTTTTGTTTGAGCGATTATACTTCGCCTTTAACATCATGGTTGTTGTTTCGGAATGCTTTAAGGTCTCATTGTATACAATGAAACTTATTAGCTATTTAAGGCTCAGTAGGTGGGTTCTTGTGGAATTGACTTGGTGTGCTTCTCGTTTGCTTTTTAAAAGCACGATAAAAAGTAGCTTTTGAACTAAAACCTGCCATACTTCCAATATATTCAACGGTATATTGTTGCTGCTCGTCTTGACCAAGTAGTTGAATGGATTCTTGCACGCGAAAACTGTTGATGTAATCTAAGAAGTTGATGCCCCTCACATGATTGATAGCTAAAGATAAATCATGAGCACGGATTTCTAATTCTGTTGATAGATTAGTCAAAGTCAAATCTGCACTCAGATACTTCTTGCTTGTATTTAGGAAGTCATCACTTCGTTTTAAAATTTCGTTCAATTTCTTTTCATCAATTTCTTTTCTCGATGTTGATTGTTTAGGAATAGTGATGCCAGATTGCTGGCTATATGCAACATATGAAATAAAGTAAATATGCAGTGGCAGTAATACAAATCCTATGTTATTGACCAGTTCTACGTCTGAGATATAAAAACCTGAAAATCGTTGAATGGGTATTAGCAACCAGATGATCAAGTAACCAAAGAGTATAGTCTTCATCCATTGAACATTTGTATTTTCAAGTGTTGAATATTCATTACGCACTTGCCGCTGATAAATAAAGAAATAATAGAAAGCTATCGCAACGTAAAGGATCTTATGAATGTCGTATCGTAAAAAACCTTCCAATATTTCAGTAATACCTCTCGTCTCAAAGAAATGCAATGGGTCATTATCCAGCGCTTTATAATAGTAGTTTAGAAAAGAGAGTTTTTGAGATTTGGTTTGTAGGTAACTGGGGAGTTTTGAAATATTGTATAGCAAAAAAGGAACGAAGTGTACAAGGTGAATGAGTCTTAACTTAAAGTCTTTTCTAGTTAAGGAGAGCACATAAAGAAAGATCAAAGGGCCAATGCAATAGGAAAAAATATGTGCTGTGCTAAGCAGGTGTGGAACTTCCAAGATTAGTCTGGTTCTGACAAAAAAATCGTGCACAACCTCAAAAAGAAGTACGACTAAAATTCCACCTAAAATGCGATAGGATAGAGACATCCACTTTTTCAACACAAGGAAGACAAGGAGGAAAAGACCCTGACCAATAGCTACTAATCCGAATAAAGAATAGGGGTCAAACTGCATGGTCTTGATGTTTGCTTAATTCAATGATACATAATTAAATACTTATCAGACTTTCCTAGACCCAAAACTTTTAGCTAGTTCGGGATAAGCTTTGAATGTGTTTCTCAGCAGCTGTATATCGGTCATGGAGGTTTCGCGAAAAATCAAAAATCTAAGTTAGAAGTAAATGAGTTTCTAGGTTAATTTTTCCTACTCACAGGTTATAATGATTTGCTGCACAGTTATAAGCAAGTAACTTACTAGGTTCTTTGGATTCATATAGTTTTCCATTATAAACAAGAGATAGGTTGTTTCTATTATTAAATACTTCTATTTAGTCAAGTTTATTATATGCAACTCTCCATCAGGGATCCAGATATCAATATGCTCATTGTTTTAATTCCATATGGAGTTGACTACCAACGATTAATTAAAAAATACGTTGGTCGAAATCGTAGCGCAGAGAAGAATCACGAGGGACTTTAGCGCATGCCAGTGCGTATAAGTAATCCCACTGGGCGCTTATAAAGCTGAAAAAGGTGTCTCAAAAAGACACCTTTTTTCGTTATAAGCCGCTATACTTGTGGAATGTGCAGTTGTAGGTAAATTGTTAAGTATGGACAGAAAAAAGCACGCTTCTATTCTCAGAGGTACAAGAAACATTCATCGCAAAACAGGTGTCATTCTTTTTTTAGCCTTCTTTCTAGTAGCAATTACAGGTCTTTTATTAGGTTGGAAGAAGAATGTAGACATGCTACAGCAACCTACCGCAAAGGGTTCTTCTGAAAATCTTTCCGAATGGCTACCAATGGATACTTTGATTATAATAGCCAATAAAGAACTGATGGTACATAATGCCGATATTTCTTTAACTATTAGCAAGGTAGATGTGCGGCCTGACAAGGGTATCGTTAAAGTAATTTATGAAGATCATTATTACAGCGTTCAGATAGATGCTGTTACGGGTGCCGTATTATCTTATGAATACCGCACTTCCGATCTTATTGAACAACTACATGAAGGAACTATTGTAGACAACTACCTTGGCTTGCCCAATGGTATTTTTAAGCTCTTCTACACGTCAATATTAAGTTTAGCCCTAATCACCTTCACCATAACAGGATTTTGGCTTTGGTACGGGCCTAAGGTGATGAGGCGGGGGTAATGGTTAAATAGCATTTCACATAGTTTAAACATTTTGTATATTTAATCATGTTCGGACTATTCAAAAGCAAGCCACCCAAGAAGCAAATAGATTATTTGGTTTACCGCACCGAGGTGGCCAAATACAAAATGATGGTCGATGATATAAAGCAGAAGTTCACATCAGCAGGCGTTGTTGTAGTGGTCTGCTTCTTCAAAGACACCTATGATGAATTAGAGCGATTATTCGAAGCTTCTGGAGTCAATAAAGGTGACCATGATACTACCTTTAGTCTATTTATGTTTGATCAGACCGAATGGAAAAGGCTAGGTGACGACTATGATTTGGTACTAGCGGAGATACATCCTTTAAGCTCTTCTATGCAAGTTGTACTCGACAGTTACACAGGAAATACATCATTATCTTGCTATGTTTCTTTAGACAATGCATTCTTTAACTTATTTGGCGGGGATCGATTGATCACTTTACTGGACAGCTTAGGAATAGAAGAGTACGAAATGATTTCTCATACTATGGTTAATAAATCTATTGACAATGCACAGAAAAAAATCGAAGCCAAGGTTGAATTCCCAAAAACTACTAACTCACTAGATGAATGGATGAAGGTTAATGTTAAGGATTAAAAAGTCTTGAAATACTATATTTTCGAAAAAGAAGGTCAAGCCTTTACCGGTTCTGTAAGTAGTATTTTTTATTTTTCAATAAAGTAGTATTTTCAAATCATGGGAGATATTCAAAT
>CAYGNU010000440.1:0-4255 GCA_964351175.1 uncultured Roseivirgaceae bacterium
TGGTAGATCTGACTGAAAGTACCAAGTAGATAAATTGGTTATGTAGTCTGATACTTTTGTATAGGAATACTCTATAACGCTACCCTCTTTGACGTTAGGAATTGCAAAACTTACTTCAACCCAATTTTCACTCAGTCTGGTAGTGAACTTTTCATCGTTACTGAGTTTTTCCTTTTCTATTTTGCCATCCACTAAATTATATACATAGGCCTTAAGTGAGTTAATTTCTTCTTCGGATGTTCCTTTTTGTGGTTGGTATACTCTTATTTTTACATTTCCCTGATCGGCATCCGTTATTTTAAATATTTTTTTTCTAACAGCAACATCCATTTTATATTTCCAACCATCGTTGTCATTATACAGAAATGACAAGTCGCCATATTCCGATAAAACCATGGAACTTGCTTCTGGGTAAAAATCACATTTTTCCAACGACATTTCCTCATCGGAGACTTTACCAAATTTGAAGGGATATTTTTGAGAAAATGAGTAGAATGAAATCAGGAATAAAAGAGCGATGAGTAAGTGTTGTCGATTCATAAAATAACTTTACAATTTTGTACAAAGGACAAAGCTATTTTTAAATTATATTAAAAAAAAGATAAAAGATATGCTAAAACTTACATCAACAAATCTTCTTATTTTATTGAAAAAGCAGGGTGATTAGAGACCGAAAAGATTTGTTTAACTATTACTTTTAATGACCAATTGCCATCTAAATGCCCACATCCACTTTAGTGAATAGCGATCAATGCCTACTTCCTTCAGAATTAATTGAAGCTCCTTTTTATTGAAGGATCGCATGACAGAAACAGCCGCGTCATTTTTTACCATTTCTGATTTGGAAAATAGCTTTGTAAGCCATTTGATAGAATAGTAGGCCAACCTATGACGGTGAAGATCATTGATTACAATACCTAAATTAGATTGGGTTTTAAAATTGTGAAAGAGCTCTTTAAGCTCTTCATTAGAAAAATGGTGGGTAAATAATGTACAGGTAACAATATCGAAAGATCTGGCTTTAAATTCCTCAGTCAGAATATTCTGACATTCAAATCTAATCTCAGGATACGCTTTGCAATTTTGTTCGGCAAACTTAATGATGTTGGGATTGGCATCAATTCCTATTAATTCAAATTCAACCTTAATCTTCCTCCCCCATTTGGCAATGAGTTTGAGCATATCTCCGCCACCACAACCTAGGTCAACAATTGAAATCTTACCCTTTTTATTTTTGATTAATTGACTAATTCCATCAATGGTAACGAAATTGCCGCCTAACCATTTGTTGATGGTTTCAAGTTCTTTAAGAGTCAAATCAATGACCTCGCCTGAACTTTCAAGGTCATCCATTAATTCTATTTCTTCAGATCGCTGGCTAAAATCAGGCATTTTGGAAGTTGATATTTAGAGTTAGGGATTCTAACGTTAGACCCGGGCCAAAAGCCATGGCGAGTATATCTTTTCCATCGTCAGTATTTTTTAAATTCTCAAATATGCTTTTTAGTACAAAAAGAATTGTTGGCGAGGACATATTGCCATATTCTCTAAGTACGTTGTGAGCTTGAATATTTTGCTGTTTTGAAATTTTTAATTGCTCTTCAATAACTTTTAGAATTCTTTTTCCTCCTGGATGAATAACATAGAAATCAAACCCTTTAGTAAAATTTTTAAGCATTGTATTTATTCCATTAGAAATCACATCTGGAACATAACTTGATAATATCATTTCAAACCCAAAATCACCAATACCCCATGCCATTTCACTTTCACCATCAGGTAGCAAGTCACAATTGGCAGAAGATATTTGAAGCGAGGTTTTTTTTGATGGGTTAGATTCCATTAATAATGAAGCTGACCCATCTCCAAATAATGCATTGGCAAGCAAAGTATCTTCATCCTTTCCTTGTTGAAAATGAATAGTACATAGCTCAGTACATACAATTAAGACTTTAGCTTCCGAAGATTGACAAATAGCATCAGCTGCTTTAATAGCATTAAATGCCGCATAACAGCCCATGAAATTAATGGCTAATCGCTCAACATTATTTTTTAACCTTAATTTATAGATCAGGTCAATATCCAATCCTGGTGCATGAAGTCCTGTGCAGCTAACGGTAATGAGGTGCGTAATTTGTTCTTTTGAAATGCCACTTTCTCTAATGCAGGCTTCGGTAGCTTCTAGACTTAAACTTAGCGCCTCATTCCTAAATAACTGAAGTCGTTCAGAAGTACTAGGAACTCGGCTTTTACCGAAATAAGTAGATTTATCAGCACACTGATTAAAATCCTCTAGGACCGAGTAACGTGAATTAATCCCACTCGCTCTGTAAAGTACTTCTAACTCATGCTTTTCCTTTTCATCCATTTGATTCACATCAGCCATGAAGTTGAGAACTGTTGATTGTTCCACCTTGTATTTTGGTACAGCCGTAGAAATGGACGTGATGTGACTATTCATTCAGGGTCAATTATAGCGAAATTTTAATATCTTGGTGAAAATGATTTAATATGTTTTCAAAATCCGCTTGGATACACCTCCGAATTCCTTTTTCATATTACTTAATGCCAGTTTATTTATTTGCTCTGGCAGTATCTGATAATGTTAATGTCTTACATGCTATTATTGTTTTCATTGCTCTGCATATATTTCTTTATCCTGCCAGCAATGGTTATAACAGTTACTTTGATAAAGATGAGGACAGTATTGGTGGGTTAAAGAATCCTCCCAAAGTAAATAGAGACCTTTATTACTTAGCATTAGTATTTGACTTAATAGCATTATTCCTAGTATCCTTCAATTTGTGGGTGTTGGGTATGTTTTTAATTTATGGGTTGGTTTCTAAAGCATATAGTCATCCAATGATAAGGATAAAGAAGTATCCCTTTGGCAGCTGGTTTATTGCGGGCTTCTTTCAAGGTTTCTTTACCTTTTTAATGGTTTTCCTCGGGATAAATGATATTCAACCCAGTGCACTCTTATCTCCTGATGTTTTATATCCTGCTATTTTAACTTCAATAATGTTATGGGGCTCATATCCTATGACACAAATTTATCAGCATGAGGAGGATAGCCGAAGAGGGGACAATACATTGAGTTTAAGACTTGGAATATTGGGAACCTTTCATTTTACCATGATTCTTTTTTCTCTGACAACATTCTTATTTGGATTGTACTTCATCAATTTCTTTAATATGAATATTGCCTTTTTCTATTTATTGGCAATGTCACCTGTTGTGGGATATTTTTTCTTTTGGTATTTCAAAGCCAGAAAAAATGAGGAAATGGTGAATTTTGAGCGCACCATGCGACTTAATAGCATAAGCGCAACATGTCTAAATATTTTTTTTATCCTAATCTATCTTTATCAGAATGATTTACCATGAGTAAGCGATACCAGGTATTTGGCCAATGGCTTCACTTTACAAATCCTAACACTTAAATCTGAAAGCCATTCAGATCCAAAAAGTCTTTGTATCGTTCTTCCTATGGCAAGTCTAGTTTTGAATTGTTTCTTCCATCTCTTCGCATAATGACGTTCTAGAGTATTCCTATTTTTATGATTATGAAAATAATGAGCCACTTCTTCAGTCACGATCTTAGCACTATGAATGGCCATAGCCATACCATTTCCACAAAGTGGGGTAATCATTCCAGCTGCGTCACCACACATGAGAATATGATCTTCAACGGGTTTCTTGGTTTCAAATGATATTTCATTAATAACTTCTGGTTTGTCCCATAAAAATTCAGCCTCCTCGAAAATTGTTTTTAGATATGGGTTCTTATGCAAAATGGCTTTTTCCATTTCAGGAATACTACCATATTTTTTAAGGGCAGATCTTTCGCCTAAGTAGCAAAGGTTTATTTTGTCACCTTCTATAGCATTGATGCCGCAGTAGCCTCCTTTGAAATTGTGCAAGGCCACCTGATTTGAAGGGAAGGCATATTTTATATGGTATTTTACTCCAATATATGGCGAAGGTTTTTTAAAAAAGGATCGATCCATTTCCCGATCAATGTTAGATCTTTTGCCAAAGGCCCCAATCACTATTTTGGAAATCAAAGGGGTTCCTTTTTTAAGAGTTGTTAAAAACTGATCATCACCTTCAAAAGATATTTTGGCTACAGCATCTGTAATTATTTGAACCCCCGCTTGTTTAGCTTTTTCAAAAAGAAATAAATCGAAAAAATACCTACTCAGCCCAAATCCACCTTGATCCAAAGGGACAGCGGCCTTCTCACCCTTAATAG
>CAYGNU010000441.1:0-1475 GCA_964351175.1 uncultured Roseivirgaceae bacterium
CATAGGCAAAATTATTAATGAACAAATCACCAAAACTTTCATAATAGCTGTCGAATAGTTGGATAGCACCACCTTCAACTCCCTGATTCCGTCCATTATTGATGAACTGGTTATAATAAAAGGTTGAATTATTAACCTGGTTAGCATTGCCCATATACAATCCTGCACCAGCAAACGCCTCATTGGACTCAAAAATAGATCTAAAAAAATAGGGTTCGGCATTGATAATATGTGCCCCTCCTCCCCAATTTCCCGCCACATTATTTCGGATTAACGTTTTGTAAAATTGAATAGATCCACCATCCATATAAACACCTCCTCCAAAAATATTTGACTGATTGTTTTCCAACACGGCATTTGTAAGATAGACCCCAGCATTGTTGGCTAATATGCCTCCACCATTCGATGGCGCGTTTCCGTCACTAATGGTTAGATAATCTATAAAAACAATGAATCCATTGACAGTAAGAACATTCTCCGAATTGTCAGATGTATTTGTGAATGCGGGTCCGTCATCTTCGTTTAGATCACCACTCAAGACAGTCAAAGTAGGGTCACCAATTCTTTCAGATAATTGGGATTCTGTCCCCAAAAATCCTCCATAAAGCCTCAGTCTATTTGACATGATATTGAAGGTCAAGCTTGTATTTCCAGGCGCGCTCAGGTCTGGTTTATAAATTCCCTCTGCGATCCATATTTGATCATCGTTGATGGCAACCGCCAAAGCATTTTGTAAATCCGTAAATGCGTCCGCCCACGAGGTGCCGTCATTGTTTCCGGTTGCATCCCCCTTGACATAACGGACTGTCCCAACAGCACTGATATCTCCAATAATCTGAAAATCAAATATTCCTTCATCCAAATCATCACTTAGGATGCTTACCGTTTCAGTAAACGCTCCAGCGTTACTTCCATTCAACAAGATATCTAATAGTTGATTACCTCCAGCAGCAATGACTATAGGAAATGTTATGGCTGAATTGAGCACGAACTCAGTACCCGAAATATTAATGCCAGTAATTGTAAGATCCGCTGTTCCCTGGTTTTCTATCGAGAACGTCTCATTAATTCCAGTGCCCTGCACTTGTGTGCCAAAATCTACCGGATTAGGCTGGCCATCAAAAACTTCAGTTCCTCCACTATTGAAAAGGGCTATTTCAGGAAGGCCTGTACCTATTTGCCCAGTAAGAGGGAAGGAGAAACTAGGCTCATCATCATCATCATTGGTTATGGTAATAGTTTCATTAAATATACCAGAAGTAGCTCCACTCAAAGTTAAGTCAAATGTTATACGTGATATTATACCATCAACTTCTGCTGCAATGGTAAAAGGAGTAGTAGCATTAATACTAAAAGCAGAACCTGTTATCGAGATATCCGAAACGTTTAATACCAGTGGATTAAAATTGGCAATGGTTATTTGCTGAGTGATGTAGGTTCCGGGAGGTGGAGAGGCAAGCTGGAGGGGGGGGGGG
>CAYGNU010000441.1:1485-4254 GCA_964351175.1 uncultured Roseivirgaceae bacterium
ACCAAAATCCAGGCTGGTCACTTGCCCATCAAAAATTTCATCAGTGGAAGAGAAAATATCCGTGCCTTGAAAAACTGCAATATCTGGACCCACAATTTCTCCTTCAATGTCGAAATTGAAATTACTTTCATTAGTATCATCATTGTTGATAGTGAGTGTTTCAGTATATACACCTGCTACACTTGCATCTAAAATAATCTGTACAGTTTCTGTAGCCCCTACGGCCACTGAAGCTGGAGTAATAGATGCAAAGCTAAAAGCAGCACCAGATATTGACATACTTGAAATGTCCAATGTGGTTGACCCGATGTTGGTAAGTGTAATTTCGGCAGTAAGATTAGTACCTCTTAATTCACTTCCTATATAATAAGGGCTTAATTGATCATCTATTATTTCTGTACCCGTAGTGGTAATTCCTTGATAGACTACAATTTCAGGTTCTGGTATTGCCGTAATTTCGCCTACTAAATTGAAAGTAAATGTGCCTGTAAAATCATCACTGGTTATTGTTAATGTCTCTGTGAACACACCAGGTGTACTACCGCTAAGCACCACATTTATCGTAGATGAATTGCCAGCAGTAATAACTGATGGAGCAGCCGGAACTATAGTAAATACTGCACCTGAAATAGACACATTGACGTTGGTCAAGTCTGATGCAATACGATTGAGTATGGTTATATTTTTAGTCTTACTAGCAGGTAAAATACTAATAGATCCAAAGTCGATAGGTGCTGACTGACCATTGGTTATTTCAGGTGCAGTAGTATCTACGCCATCAAAGACTGCGATACACCCCTGACCAGCATCAGAAATAAACCAATTAAAGGTTGTTATGAGATTTTCTCTTGCAGCCTCAGCTGCACAATAAAAAATATTAGATGCACCGAATGAAACATTACTACGAACAGCCTGACCACTCCAACCAATTAGAGTTGCATCATAATTTTCAATAGACAGTCCAGAATTATTAAACATGCTTAGCGCGAAGCGAAGTGCAGTTACATTCCAACCTCCTAAATCTTGATCAAATGAGATGGCGTTTGAAAACATTAAACGCATATCATCAACATTGCTGACAATCCATCCACTTATATCTTGATTGAAACTTGTCGCTCCAGAGAACATCCCTGACATATCTCCTACACTTGACACTACCCATCCGGTTATATCCTGATTGAATGAAGATGCACCTGCAAACATATCTTCCATGTCGGAAACACCACTTACATTCCAGCCACTTATATCTTGGTTAAAGGCTACGGCTCCATTGAACATTGCCCTCATGTTGGTGACATTATCAACCACCCAACCGCTGATGTCCTGATTGAATGCTTCAGCATTACTAAAAACAGTTATCATGCTAGTAACATTGCTAACATCCCAGCCACCAATGTCTTGATTAAAGACGGTTGCCCCATTGAACATCCCTCCTATATTAGTAACGCTAGTCATTGTCCACCCACCAATATTTTGATTAAAAGCTGTAGCCACAGAGAACATTTGGCTCATAGTTAGCACACTAGTTACAGTCCAACCGCTAATATCCTGGTTAAAGGAAGTAGACGCAGCAAACATGGAACTCATATCCGTTACGTTGCTTACATTCCACCCACCAATATCCTGATTGAAAGCAGAGGCAAATGAAAACATCCTTCTCATATCTGTAACATTATCCGTTACCCATAAATTAAGAGGTTGGTTAAAGGAGGTAGCATCTCTGAAGAGGCTGTTCATAATTTCAACATTGCTGACTTCCCAATTATTAATATTGTCATCTAATGCTATAGCTTCATAAAACATTTCTGTCATATCAGTCACTGATGAAAGGTCAGGAGCATCTGAAGCATTAATTCTTAGATTAACACACCCACTAAAGGCTCGAGCCATTGAAGACCATGCAATATCTCCCCATTGCTCAACAGTCAGTATTTTTTCTGAATCGGTATCATCTCCAAAAAACCCTCCATTGTTGAAATAGATTCTTGGGAAGGCACCCGAAATAGCAACTGAATAGGTTCCTGCTGTAGCATAAGTGTGAGTAATATTTCCAGTAACTCCCGAATCTGTTGAACCATCTCCCCAATCTACATCATAAAAATAACCAGATCCTGTGGTAGGTATTGTAATCTGATTGTCATTTGAAGATCCTGGATTATCCGTTTTCCAAGTTGTAATAAAAGCCTGTGAAAAAAGAGTACTTTGTAACCCTAAACACATTAAACCCACTAACCAAAAACGAAATAAATTTACTTGATACATAGTATCAAGATAAGATTAAATTGAATTATTATAAAATGAGATTTAGCGAACGCCCTTTATAAATTAGTAAACGACTTAATTAAGTTGCTAAGCGTTATAGCAAGGTAATTTTTGACATAAAACTGTTTCGATAAGCCCTACCTATTGGAATAGCAGTTTCACCAAAAAAAACAAAGCCTTCGTTGATCCGAGATATTTTTGAAAAATTGATAAGATAAGATTTGTGTATCCGATCAAAGCTGAAAGGCTTGAGTTTATTCTCTACACTTTTTAAGGTATGACTAATTATGAACGATTGATCTGCAGTGAAAACTTTTGCATAGTTATCAAAAGCCTCTACATATAGTATTTCTTCTGGCCTAACAGGAAATAACCCCTCTTTATCTTTGACAAAGAATTGTGCCGGTCTATCTTTTAGTAAAGCAATTTTGTGAAAAGCCATCTCAACATTAATTATAACTTCTCGCTTATCAAAAGGCTTTAAAATATAAGCCCAAGGATTGTTAT
>CAYGNU010000442.1:0-4238 GCA_964351175.1 uncultured Roseivirgaceae bacterium
GCAGCGGCTATGCCGAAATCTACCTTATTATCCCATTTGTCATTAATATCTATCTTATCGGGGCCAAATTTAGAAGTGGCAGATATTAAATATCCTATCTCTGGCCCAAGGCTCACTCTGATTTCTTCGGTTGCTTTGTAGCCTACAAGTAACGGTAAGCTCATATAATTGAGGATTAAATTTCCGCTTTCAGAAAAGGCAGTTTCCACGAACTGGTAGCCTTTGCTGGAATACATTAGTTCAACTTGCATATCTACTTTTTCGGTGACATTAGCACTTCCAAAAAAACCAAAATGAATGCCTGCTTTGAATTTGCTGTCATTTATAGTCGATTGCTGATTAACAACATTATTGGTGTAATTAAGCCCAGCTTTGAATCCGTAGTTATATTGAGCCAACAAAGACCCAAAGGAGATAATTACTAAACCAAAAACTATAAAAATTTTGTTCATTTTTTTTCTTCGACTTTCTTCTCATAAAAATTTTTCAGAACAAAAAAGGCCTTCTTTTTTTCACCCTCTTCTGAGATTAGACCTTTTCTATTCCATCCATCTTGTATCTCGGGAAGCACCCTTCTTGGTGACCTGAAATCAACCAATATCCAAGGAGATAGTCCCCTTAATTGCTCAACTTGGCTAAGCATTTTTAATGTTTGAGTATAAAGGTCTTCTTGAAACTCCTCGGTCCACCTTTCATCTTTTTCACCATGTAAACCGAATTTAGCACCAGCTCCAAATTCAGAAATCACAACAGGCTTATCCTGCTCTATTTTCCAGCTGATAGTGCTGCACTTCTCAGGCAAGCCATCATACCAACCGATATATTGATTGAAACTCAAAACGTCTACAGTTTCGGAAAAAGGATCATCTATTGTCCTTATTGTTTTACTTCCTTGATAATCACTTTGCTCAAGTGCAGCACTAATTAAGCGGGTAGGATCTTTAGTTCTGGTAAATTTTGCTAGGCTATTCAAAAAGTCGTTTCTGGCTTTACTTGTTGGGGTTTCATTGGCCATGGACCAGATAATAACACTTGCTCTATTCTTATCTCTATTGATAACTTCAGATAGCTGATTTTCAGCATTTTCATAAGTCACTTCATTCTCCCAACTTATGGTCCAGTATACAGGATTTTCTTCCCAAACTAATATGCCCATTTCATCGGCCAGTCTAACCATATGCTCATTATGAGGATAGTGTGCAAGGCGTACATAATTGCAGCCCAGTTCCTTGGCCCAAGTCAAGAGCTGACGTGAATCTTCAATAGAGTACCCTCTACCATGACGCGTTGGACTTTCTTCATGGATAGAAATGCCTCTTAAGAAAACAAGGTTACCATTAAGAAGAATATCAGAACCTTTGGTCTCGATTGTTCGGAACCCAATTTTATCATTTATTTCATCTGAACTTGTCTTTATATTCAAAGAATATAGTTTAGGGTTGTCAACAGACCAGTAGCTAATCTTTTTGCTATCAATTTCGAATGAGACATATCCATTATCATCTGTTGTAAACTCCTTGTTAATTTTTAATTCTGGTATTGACATCACTACCTTTTGTTGAGCAACATTGGAGCCACTCAGCCTTACATAACCCTTAATATTTTTATTATTTTCTGGATCAAGTTGGGCAAAGTAGTCTTGAATAAAATTATTACTGGTCTCTATTATTTTAACATCCCTTGTAATACCACCATAATTCCACCAATCGGTATTAAGTGTAGGTATGCCTTCTCTCACGCGTTTATTGTCTGCCTTAACTATGAGGAAGTTTTCTTTTACCTTTAATAAATCAGTAATCTCAAAATTGAAAGGTGTAAACCCGCCAATATGCCTGCCCAGTTTCTTTCCATTTAGATATACATCAGTTTGATAGTTGGAAGCTTCAAAATAGATAAAAGCTCTATTACTTTTGTCAGTGAGTACATAGTCAAAGGACTTTTTGTACCACACTGTTCCCTCATAATAAAATAGCTTTTCTTTTTGTGTATTCCAGTCTCCAGGTACCAGAATGCTATCCATTTTATCGAAATTATACTCCACTAAATCGGACTTACTGGCTGGTTTTGCATTGGTAAAAAATGCTCCATTTCCAGGATTCTGCTGATTTTCAAATGGCTCATACCTGTAGTTGTAAAAGCCATTTTCGTAGGGGTCTACAATATATTTCCAGTATCCATTAAGTGATGTAGTTTTTCGATTGTAGGCATTGATAAGTAAGTCACTCTTCTGCGCCCATAAGCAGGTGGGTATAGTTGTAAGAATAACCAATACACGGATATAAATTTTCATTAGCAAATGAGTTTAAAAGGAAAAAAAATAGCTGTTGAAAGTACTATTTTTTAGCCTTGGAATCAACAGTTAGTACTCAATCACCACATTCCCAGTCTTCTCACCGCTTAGTACATAGACATAGGCTTGCCTAATATCATCAATAGAATAAGTGCGGTCAATAATTGGTCGGAAAGCTCCTTTTTCTATCAATGCATTCATATAATTCAAACTTCTTTTAATAACGGAGGGAAATGGAAATTTAACTGTTTTACCACCTTTAAGTTTAGTTAGCAAGGGTAAGTAGATATTCTCCAACCCTTCGCCAAGTTCTGATGAGATATAGGAGCCCTTGGGTTTAAGTAGATGCTCACATTGGACAAACCGACTCTTACCCACCGCGTCAAAAACGAAATCAAAAGATGTTTCGGGCAATTTTGTGAAATCTTCATGCTCGTAATTTATAACCTTACTTGCACCCAGCGATTCGAGTAAAATTAGATTTTTGGTATTGCCTACTGCTGTCACCTCCACGCCTAAATCAACGAGAATTTGAAGCATGGCTGAACCAATGGCCCCTGTTGCACCATTTAATAAAACTTTATCGCCTTTCTTGATATCCGTTTTATATATAAAATTAAGGGCGTAATGTGCACCTTCAATACAAGCCACTATTTCTTTATGATCAATGCCTTTTGGTATTAAAGCCAGATTTGCCTTTTCGTTGATTGTTAAATATTCAGCTTGTGAACAGAGGCCATTGTCATAAAAACCCCAGACATTGTCACCAATTTTAAAATTTGTGACTTCGGAGCCAACCGCTTCTATAGTCCCCGCAAAGTCGGTTCCTGGTATTTTACTACTTGGTGTGATAAGCCCAGTAATGGCTCTCATTATACCTGGTTTACCTAGTAATATAGCACAGTCCGTGCGATTGACGGTTGTGGCTCGCACACGAATTAATAACTCATCCTTTTTTGGAGTGGGTTTCTTTATTTCTAAAACCTGTAATACTTCTGGAGATCCGTATTGAGTACGCGTTACTGCTTTCATAAAAGCGAATTTTCATTCACTAGTTACGAAAAGTATCTACCAAAAATAATGACTAATTACTAAGCGGTTGGTTATGGTGAGAAGTGGAGGTATGATGGACCTAAATAGGAAGTTTTAGTTTAAAAAAGTTGTTGATTATTCCACATAAGCCATGCATTCTATCTCCACTCTGGCACCTAGTGCCAGTCCTGTTGTTGCAAAGGCGCTTCTTGCAGGTTTATGGTTAGGAAAGAACTTGATGTATTCTGCACTCATTGCTGCCCATTCTTCAATATCAGCCAGCATACAAGTGCATTTAAATATATTATCCATAGAAGATCCATTTCGTTCTAGTACACCCTTAATATTTATCATGGCTTGACGAGTTTCAGCCTTTATTCCTCCATCTATCAGTTTTCCTGTTTCTATTAAATCACCAACTTGACCTGACAGAAACAGAATATTGCCTACTCGAGTGGCCTCTGAGAAAGGCATTCCTTGAGCGGCAAATTCTTCAGTTTCTATAAATATTGGTTTAGATGATTCCTGGTCTTCTTGTGGAATACACGACAATGTTGTCAATGAGATAAGTAGAAAGAAAAGGCGGTTTTTCATGTTAGCTATTTTTATTTTTTAAATGAACCTATATGCCACAATATACCTGATGGGTCATGGAGAAAGAACTCTTTACCCCAAGGGTTATTTACTATATCAGAAAGCCTTACGCCAGTGTATTTATTAACCAGATCAAGCTTTTTTATTTCTTCAAGATAATATTCTATATTCTCAACTTCTAAGAAAATCATAGAATTATCAACCCAGTCTTTGACATATGCTTTCTGAAGGTAGAAAGCAAAGTTTTCATTTTTAAATACATACATATCGTGAGAGATGATGACTTCTTCAAAATTAAGATCACAGTAAAATTGTCTTGACT
>CAYGNU010000443.1:0-4233 GCA_964351175.1 uncultured Roseivirgaceae bacterium
AAAGAGCACAAATCTTTCATCATTCGAGATTCTTCAAAACATCAATTGCTGAATGCCGATCATACGATTAACCTCAAGGATTATATACAATTTGGATCATTAAAGGAAATAATAAAAGAGGCAGTACCGTATGTTTTTATGAAGAAAAAGGAATTGAGAATATTTGACAAGTCTCAGAACAAATCATTCCCTAGTACTCCATTAATCTTGGTGAACAATGTGCCAATCAAGGCGGATAGTCTTTTTTCACTACCCTTTGAGGATATAGATTATATACAGGTTGTCAATAGTTTTGACAAGATAGTCAAGTTTGGAAGCCCCGCTGAAAATGGTGTAGTCTCTTTCTATATTAAAGATTACAATCCAACTGCAATCTCTAATAACAAGATGTTTTTTCTGGATGGGTTTGTGAAGGATAAATTCTATCAGTCTCTACCACTTGCAAATGCCCCGTATGTTGACGACTGTTTGATTTGGAAATGTTTTGACAACCCTACTGATACTACTAATATCAATTTCAAAGCTCCTGATTATGAAACTACTCTTGAACTCAGGGTTAACTATTTATTAGACGGAGAATTTTTCGAAACCATCAAACAAATACCCATATCTTATGAGAGAGAAAAGTTGGATTAGCATTATTACTCTTCTATTGATTTTATCTTGTAAAGAAGAGATATCTATTGGAGTTCCAAATACTGATGATCTATTGGTGGTTGAGGGTGAGGTTAGTACTGAGTTAGGTTCATCTTATATAAAGCTTAGTACCACTTCGAGTCTAAACGGTTTAGGTGAAAACGTCTTGGGAACAGGAGCCTTGGTTGAGATTTTAGATGATGATGATAATACCTATGTTTTAAAGGAAACATCATCAGCTGGGCTTTATAAACCTGAAGGAGGTTTAAAAGGTATCAGAGGCGTAAGTTATGCTGTGCATATAATCCTTACCAATGGTGATGAATATATGTCTGATTTTGATAAAATCAGCGCGCCTATTAGTTTGATAACTACAAATACAGAATATGCCGAAGAAGTAATAGAAATTGATAGGTTCAGATCAGAAAAAAGGCGATTTCACCAACTTGAATTGCAAGTTCCAAATTCAGATACTCCTATGTTCTTTAAAATTGACACAAAAGGATACTCTGAGCAATTTGTTGGTTTTCCAGAGTGCCTCTTGACGTGTCCCTGGCCAGATGATTATGATTTCAGGCTCTCTTGCTGGAGAATTATTGAGCGAGTTGGAAA
Organism: uncultured Roseivirgaceae bacterium; assembly: GCA_964351175.1. GTDB lineage: Bacteria > Bacteroidota > Bacteroidia > Cytophagales > Cyclobacteriaceae > Fulvivirga. The sequence continues at coordinate 1,249 of CAYGNU010000443.1, forward strand.
TGATATTTTCGTGGGTTCAAATCAAAATATTACTGGTGATTCATTTAGTTATAAAGCAAATAAAGTTGATTTAGATAGCAAAGGAAGATATGTTGGCGAGATCAAAGTATCATCATTATCACCGAATGCCTTTTTGTTTTGGCAAAAGATAAACTCGCAGTTGAAACAAAAGGGAACCATGTTTGATCCTCCCTTTCAACCTATACCTGGAAATATTAATTCCATCAATCATGGTAAAAAAGTGCTCGGGTATTTTCAAACTGTGAGCATAACTACAGAGGTTTTTTGTATTTATCGATCTGATTTACGTCTTGCTTATAGTCAAATTACGGCTGATTATCCTGATTTTTTATGTATTGATATACATGCTCCTGCAGTTGAGGATTTACCAATAGCGTTAACTGAATGCCTTAATTGAACGTTATTTATTCAAAACAAGACTATATCACATATTAAATTCAATCTTCAACACTTCTTTTCAATGGAAGGTTAAATAGATACCCTCTAATACAAATAAAAACGGTTCTGAATCATACATCAGAACTTTAAACTATTTTTTTTAAGCCTTATTTGTTTAGTGGGTGTGGAGTATAGAAGAAATTACTAATTCCTTAATTATTCTTTTTTCTAAATCAATTCTAAAACTCTTGTTGGTTTTAATGAGGAAAATCATTCCTTCAAAGAACTAGCCAAGACAAGGTAACTTAATAATCAATAATAAGACTTACTATATGAATACTTTAAGTTTAAATACATTCAGTAGAGAAAAATCGAAGATATCTGGAATAAATCGAAGAATTATGATCTTTTGCCAAGATCGAGATTATGAGAGGGCTCTTAAATTATTGATAGAAAGCTCCAGCCTTTATTTTACAAGAATGATTGATCCAGAGCTTAACCTTGTAGACAATATACAGATGCTTGATCCAGGCATCTTCTTGTATGAATTTGACGGTGACATTCAATTTTTTGTAAACTTTAAAAGGGGGATAGCTGAATTAAGAAGGCAACCGAAACTCTTAATAATTATTAAAGAGGAGCATTTGAGTTTTACCTCCAAATTGCTTGAAGTAGGTATTGACGCCATGATGATTAGGGGTATGGAATTACACAAAATGAGAGATGTATTAAAGACCCTTGAGGGAAACGATCATTATCTAGCACAGAAAATTGTAAATCACTTGGTCACCAATATGGCAAAAAATGATAACGCAGACTTGACAGAAAGAGAACATCAAATTTTGATGCTATTAGGTCAGGGATTGAGTTATGCTGCAATTGGTAATAGTATAAACATCGGGTTAGAAACTGTAAAGACTCACGTGAAAAATTTATATGTTAAGCTCAATGTAAATTCGAAAGCTGATGCGCTAGAAATTTCAAGAAAACAAAAATTGATCTAAGGCAATATCTCAGTCTATCTTAAAAAGGAGCAAATACTCAATATTACTTTACTAAGGCCACCTCGATTTATCTTGATCAATTATTAGTATAGTGAACCCCAATTTTCGCAAAAAAAATGGTTCTGAATCATACATCAGAACTTAACCATATCATTTTAAACTCTTATTTGTTGAAAACGAGAATGAAATCATGAATAAACTTTTAGACTTAAGTGTTTATTTTCTCCTAATAGCTATATTTTTTAGTTGTTCAAAGGATGATGAAACTATTCCAGAATCAGATGTTAGTTTAACACTTTTATCTAGCGCTGAAATTCCAATTATTGGGGATCAGATCATATTTACAATAGAAGTGAGTAATGCTGGCCCTTTGCCGGCTACGGGTGTTAATGTAAAGAGTGTTCTTTCTACTGGGTATTCCTATTTAAATGATGACGGAAAAACAGATGCTGAGTACAATGAGACTACCGGAATTTGGACTGTTCCAACAATAGAAAAAAGCTCAAAGTTGAGTCTTAAGATTACTGCTAAAGTCAATGAATCAGGTGAATATTTAAATATAGCAGAAGTAGTAGCCTCTGACAATCCTGATCCAGATTCTACCCCAGGTAATAACATAGACTCTGAAGATGACCAAGCCAAAGTTGAAACTTTTCCTAAAGAACCATCAAAAGTTGAAATATTAACATATGCTAGTATAGATGCAGGTGATGGATTGGAAATTGATGAAGATGGAAATCTATATGCAACTAATTATAATAAGCATATAGTGTATAAAATAGATCTAGACAAGAAGATAACAACCTTTGCCAGCAATCAATTAGGAGCTGCCGGGATGGTATTTGATGGTAGTGGCAATTTGTATGTTGCCCGATACTCTAGTTCACAAATTGGTAAGATCTCTCCTGATGGTAATACAATTACAACCTATTCAAATGGGGTGGCTGCTCCAATTGCTGTTGATTTTGACTCTCAAGGCAACTTATACACTAACAATAATGTCAATAATGCCATTACAAAAATTGATGTTGATGGCAGCAAAACGATAATAGCAGTTGGTGTATTTAACAATAGCAGCCTGACTATTGATGCCAATGATAATATTTATGTTTCGGATTATGAGTCTGGTCTTATAAAGAAGGTTGATGCTACAACTAATGCTGAGACTACCTTTGCAAACCTTTCAAATACCGGAGTTAGTTTTATTATTTATTCAGAAGGCTTCTTTTATGCAACAGGTATTGATGATCATGTGATTTATATGATTGATGGAAACGGAAAGTTTGAAATTATAGCAGGAGTAAAAGGGAAGTCGGGTAGCACTGATGGCAATGGTGACAAGGCTACTTTGACTAAACCAAATGCAATTGTAGCATCTTCCGATGGAAAAACTTTATATGTAGCCGCTGGAGGCGATATTCGAGTCATAACAGGGTTTAGAGATAAATAATTGCTGTAGTCAGGTAGAAAAATCTATTCAAGTTGAAAAGACGCATTTTTTTGTTATTCAGTGTTTTAGGTGTTTACCAATGCTGGAAGACATTCGAGGCGAATGGGGCAAGAGTTTTTTAGGTGAATATCC
>CAYGNU010000444.1:0-4233 GCA_964351175.1 uncultured Roseivirgaceae bacterium
AAAAAAAAGAAATTAGACAAGATCAACAAAACAATAACTGAAGGTAATTGGCGAATGCGAATTGGTGAACCACTAGCTATCTATGATTCCTCGCTTACAAAGAGCACTTTAGATCGTTTTTCTCTCTATCTCGACTCCAAAGGATATTTTAACTCATCGGTTGATTTTTCAACTAAGACAAGAAGGAATCGTGTGAAGACAACATTTGAAATTGACCCTGGTCCAGCATTTAAAATTGATACACTTTTTTTACAAACAGGGGATTCAGCGATAACCGAATTAATAAGAAAAAATACTGAAAGCAGTTTTCTAGAAATAGGCAAAAATTATGAACAGGCGAATTTGACTAAAGAAAGAGAGCGCCTTGATCTTTTAATGAAAGATCAAGGCTACTTCGACTTTAGCCGCCAATATATACAATTTGAAGTAGACACTTCCTATTTACAACCCCAGAAAGTAGCCATTCGAACAAAGGTGAATAAGCCGGCCAAAAGAGATCTTCACAAAGTTTTCCATGTTGACTCTGTAATTTTTACCAGTAATGCCAATGCTCAGCCTTTGCCAGATTCACTTAGACAATCAAATGAATATAAAGGAATAAATTATCGCTATTTTGAACGACAGTATAGTCAAAAAGTACTGAATAGACGTATTTTTATTAAGAAGGATAGCCTGTATAGCAAGACTAAATCTTATAACACACAAAGACAGCTTGCCAACTTAGATCATTTTAGATTTATCAACATCAATTACGATTCTTCGGGTGGTCAGTTAATAGCCAATATCTTCACAAGCCCACTAAATAGATACCAATGGACAAACGAGGTTGGGGTGAATGTAACCCAAGGATTTCCTGGTCCTTTTTACAATATTTCATTTAAGAAGCGTAATATTTTTAAGGGTTTGGAAATATTTGAAATGAATGGAAGGATTGGTGTTGAAGGAGTAGCTTCTGTATCTGGTGCTGAAGATGTTTACAGGAGTATAGAAGCTGGAGTAAATGCTAGCTTAACTTTTCCGCAATTTATTTTGCCGATTAGTAATAATTTAAAATCCAGACTAGGGCAAGTAAACCCTAAAACCCGACTATTGGCAGGTTATACCTATACAGATAGACCTGAATACAATAGGGAAAACTATAACTTTTCTAATACTTATAGCTGGCAAAACGCTAGAAATACCTTTTATCAAGTAACACTTACCGATATCAGCTTAATTGAATCTAAAATTAATCAGCAATCATTTCAAGATCGACTTGATGAACTTGAGCGTCTGGGTAATAGACTAATCAATTCCTTTTTACCTTCACTTGTTACTAATATGAGCGCGAGTGCCACATGGAATTTTAATAGCTACGGGATTAACTTCTCTAGCTCTTCTTTTTTTAGAGTGTACCTCGAAAGCGGAGGAACAACCCTAAATTTCATAAATACTGATTTTCTTGAAAAAAAAGCTCTAGAATTTTATAAATACTACAAATCCAATGTCGACTACAGAAGAATTCACCCTGTTAACAAAAACACCACAGTTGCTTATAGGGTTAATCTTGGCTTTGTCAAACCTTACAGCGATAATGGAATTTTGCCGTACGAAAAATACTTTTTTGCCGGAGGAAGTAATGGTATCAGGGCATGGCGACCAAGGCGATTAGGTCCAGGGTCCTTCTACGAGGTAGATGATGAATCTGGATTAGTATCATATAACTTTGAAAGACCGGGCGAAATATTGTTTGAAGGTAGTTTTGAGCTCCGCAAGAACCTTGTAGGTTTTGTTGATTACGCATTTTTTATTGATTACGGAAATATATGGACCTTTGAAGAAGATGAATCTAGACCAGGTGCACAATTTAAAACGGAGAACTTTTTTAGGGAAATAGCTATTGGTACTGGGTTAGGTCTAAGGTTCGATTTTTCATTCCTAGTACTTAGACTCGATGCTGGTTTAAAAGTCTATGATCCTGCAAGGCCTGAGAATAAAAGGTTTATACTCAACAGCGGTTACTATGACGCCCCATTTACACGTGCGGCCACAGAACCCATAGTGTTAAACATTGGAATAGGTTATCCTTTCTAATAACTTAAAGACAGCCTAATAGGCCAGTAGGCCTTCCAACGCAGTTGCGACCTTATCTGCATTCGGTAACATCTGTTTTTCAAGATCAATATTTAATGGAATTGCCGGTAAACTTACAGCACCCACGATTTCAACAGGTGCGTCCAGATACTCGAAGCAATGCCTTGAAATACGGCCAGCCAACGATTCTGCAAAAGAATTAAGCAAAGGCTCCTCTGTTAATACCAATGCTCTATTATGTCTTTCAACAACACTCACGATTGCATCCCAGTCAATTGGGTTCAAGGTTCTCAAATCTAGAATTTCCACTCTGCCTTCAAAAGACTTAGCTGCAGCCTTTGCCCAATGCACTCCCATTCCGTAAGTAATAATAGCCGCCCTTGATTCATTTCCAACTTTATCCTCATCAGCTTCTAAAACTGTATTAGCCCTACCCAATGGAATGATGTAATTCTCATCAGGTTCAAATGTTTTTGCTTCACTTGTTCCCGGCACTTTAGACCAGTACAATCCTTTATGTTCCAACATGACAACAGGGTTAGGATCGTAAAATGCAGCTTTCATCAATCCTTTCATATCAGCGGCATTACTTGGAAATACCACTTTTATTCCACGAATGTTAAGCAAAGTTGATTCAATACTTCCTGAATGGTAAGGTCCACCACCACCATAAGCACCAATCGGAATTCTAATCAATGATTGAATCGGAAATTTACCATTAGACAAATAGCAGCTTTTAGAAAGTTCTTCAACTAATTGATTAATTCCTGGCCATATATAATCAGCAAATTGAATTTCTACTATGGCCTTTGCACCTACAGCTGACATGCCAGCTGTTGAACCTACTATGTATGCTTCTTGTATTGGAGTATTAAAAATTCTTTCATCACCAAACTTCTGAGCAAGCGTGGCTGCTTCTCTAAATACTCCTCCGAGTGTTCCTCCAACATCTTGCCCATAAAACAATGCCTCTGGATGCCTTTTTAGTATATCCTCTACGGCATGAAGTGCCGCATCCACCATAACTACCTTTTCGGCACCTTTAGGCTTTCTCTCTCCCCTTTCTTCAATTATTGGCGTCTCTTCAAATTCATGTTTATCAAATGAGGATAAAGCAGGATCATCAGAGTTTAATGAATATTCATAATCTTTTGAAACTAATTCATAAGCTGAGTTTTTCAAATCGTTCAAAGTCTTTGCAGTAACTCCTATAGATTTCAAATACTTCTCAAATTTTACAATTGGATCATCTTTTGAATGAAGCTTTAAATCTGCATCACCTCTGTACCACTCTTTTCTCACACCAGAAGTATGGTGACCCAATAATGGACATTTAGCATGAACCAATATCGGCCCCTTTCTTTTTCTAACATGATCAATGGCTTTCTTCATTCCGAAATATGAATCTACAAAGTCAGAACCGTCTACACGCATACGCGACATTCCAACAAATCCAGCGGCAAAATCATAGGCGTCCATTGCCCTCATTTCCTTACCTGTAGCAGAAATACCCCAGTCGTTATCCTGAATAAGGTAGATAATAGGCATACCTTTTAGTACTGCCATTTGAAACGCCTCAGACACTTCTCCTTCTGTCACAGATCCATCACCTAAGGAGCAAAGCACTATAGGTTTGTTATCACCCTCTAACAGTCCTTGACCTTCTAGGTACTGAATCCCATGTGCCATACCTGTTGCCGGTATGGCCTGCATTCCTGTTGCAGAACTTTGATGAGGGATGGTAGGAAATCCGTCTCTCTTTAATGAAGGATGAGCATAATATGTCCTGCCCCCAGAAAATGGATCATCTGCTTTCGCCATTAACTGCATCATCAATTCATAAGGCTGTATGCCAATACCTAAAAGTATAGATTCATCCCTATAATAAAGCGAAGCAAAGTCATAGGCCTTAAGTTGCATTCCGGCTGCTAATTGAATAGCCTCATGACCTCTTGACGTACTGTGAACATACTTACTGCATACATCTTTAAACTCATCGTATGTATGTGCCATCTTTTCAGCGGTACACATTAACTGATAGGCTTTAAGTAGAATGTCCGAATCTATTTTGGTAGAATTGAGAGTATTTTTAGTTGATTTTGACTTAGCTGTTGCTGTTGAAGACATATTTAAAACTGATTATTTCAATCGATTGTGAAG
>CAYGNU010000445.1:0-4231 GCA_964351175.1 uncultured Roseivirgaceae bacterium
TAAATTATGTCTGTTTTCTTAGGATCTCAATTAACGCAAGTATTGGATTAACTAGAGAAAAATGGAAATATAAAAGTTGAGAAGGGTGATAATATCTATATGAAACTTGGTATTGACAAAATACCACCAATCATTTTAGATAATACTGATAGAAACAGAACATCTCCATTCGCATTTACTGGTAATAAATTTGAATTTAGAGCAGTTGGTAGCACTGATAATCCTGCTACGCCAATGACTATTCTTAATACTATTGTTGCCGAGCAATTAACTGAGTTTTACAACTTAGTTGATAAGGATTTGAAAAAGGGTACTGATAAGAGACTTGCTATTGTGGGTGTACTTCGAAAGTATATCAAGGACTCTAAGGCTGTTCGTTTCGAAGGAGATGGTTACTCGGAAGACTGGGTGAAAGAAGCAAAGAAAAGAGGTCTTGCTAATGTGAAAGATACTCCAAGAGCTTTGGATGCCTACTTAAGTAAAAAGTCGCGTGAATTATTTGCTAAGCAGGGTATAATGAATCCTGTTGAACTTGAGGCAAGAAATGAGATTCAGTGGGAAAATTATATTATGAAAATCCAAATTGAATCAAGAGTAATGGCCGATTTGGTACAAAATCATATTATTCCAACAGCTATAGCTTATCAAAACAAGTTGATTCAAAATGCCAAGGGACTAAAAGAACTAGGCATTAAAAATACTCAAGTATTGAAGATTATTGAATCGATGTCGGGATACATTGAAACGCTTGAAGCAGAAGTAGAAAAAATGACCAATGCTAGAAAGAAGGCAAATGTAATTGAAGACGGAAGAGAAAAGGCAATTGCTTATTGTGATGATGTTAAAGGTAAATACTTTGAGTCTATAAGGTATGCAGTCGATAAACTTGAACTTATTGTTGATGACGAAGATTGGCCTTTAGTTAAGTATAGAGAAATGCTATTTTTAAGGTAGTAATTTGAATTTTCAGTTAGGGCGAGGGTATTAATCCTCGCCTTTTTTTTGACTAGGTCTAATTCGAAGTAGACTTTGGTTACAAAATTATTACTCGGAATAAATTCATTTTTTACTCAAAATCTCTTGGTACTTGGCGGGGTTATTAAGTATTTCAACAGATTTTGCTACATCTTTATCATTGTCAAATGAGGTCTCAATAGTACCTTTTTCAAGGTAGTATCTTCCTGTTATTTCCTCTTCTAGTAATGTCTTTATTTGCTCTTTAAAATCGTTTAGGTCATTGGCTTTACTAGCCTCCAAAGTTTCAGTTAATTCTTTTAGTCTATCTTTGATATCTTCATAATAATTTTCTTCTAAGGCATTTTCCTCAAGCTTTTTCAAATTATTTTCTACTTGTGTGGTGTAGGAGTAGTCTTTGTCACTTAGCCAAGTTTTAAAATCATTATACTCGTCATCTGTAAGGTTAAAGCTTTTAGCATCGGCTATTTTATCATGATTATAGAAGTATTCAGTTGCATAATCAAAAATATGCCCTTTGGTAAAGAGGGTATAAGCAATAGGAGATAGGGTCTCTTTGTTTACCTCTAAATCAGGATCAATTCCGCCACCATCTAATACGGAACGGCCATTAGCAGTTTTAAATTCTGCCTTTAATGAATCAGGAACTTTTCCAACACTTCCATCAGCATTTCTATGCGAGTAATCTAATGCTTGTATGCACCTGCCGCTTGGGGTGTAGTATTTGGCGGTAGTTACTTTCAATTGAGCATTATAAGTAAGAGGACGTGTAATTTGTACTAGTCCCTTACCAAATGACTTTTGACCTATAATTACACCTCTGTCATAATCTTGTATTGTTCCTGCTACAATTTCGGAAGCTGATGCACTACCGCTATTAATGAGAACAACCAAAGGAATATCGGTATCAACAGGTTGATTTAACGTCTTATAAACCTGATTGTGATCTTCTATCTTACCTTTTGTTGCAACTACCTCTTGGCCTTTGGGTAAAAAGACATTGGTAATATTCACAGCCTCCATTAAAAGTCCGCCAGGATTTCCTCTAACGTCAAGAATGATTTTTTCTGCTCCCTCTGACTTCAATTTGGTTACCGCAGTTCTTACTTCTTTTCCTGCGTCAAGGGTGAATTCAGAAAGTTTAAGATAACCTATGTCATCTGTCACCATTCCATAATAAGGCACATTGTTAATTTTAACTTTTTCTCTTTTGAAATTTAGAGTGATAGGTTCATCATGACTGAATCTCTTTACCGTAAGACTTACATCAGAATTAGCCTGACCTTTCATAAGATCACCAGCCTCTGATCGTCCCATGTTAGTAACATCAATATCATTGATCTTGAGCACCTGATCACCAATTTTTAAGCCATTCTTTTGAGCGGAATAACCTTCCATGACCATAACAATCATGATCTTGCCATCTATCTTGCTGGTAAGTGCCCCAATACCTCCGTATTGACCTGTACTTTGTGTGCGAAAATCTTCAATATCATCTTCAGGAATATAGTTTGTGTATGGATCTAGAGAAGATAACATGGCATCTATCCCTGTTTTAATCACCGTATTGGGATTGACTTCATCAACATAGAGGGCATTTACCTCTTTGAATAGGGTGGCGAAGATATCGAGGTTTTTAGCTATTTCGAAGTAACGTTCACTTGGTCCACTAAATGAAAATGCAACTATAGAAATAATAGCAATAGATAAGACGGTAGTGGTTTTTACTAATTTATTCATTTTAGACTCCTTATGTTATTAAATGGCAGTTTATGCCACTGCCATTTAATAACGCAACTTAATTGTTATAAGTTGAAAATGCTTTTAGTTTATTTAAAAATTTAGTTTAAAACGTGGTCTTTCCACTCATCCATCGCTTTTAACTCAATTTTTATATTTCGATGTACTGCTGAAGCTGCAAAGTTTTGAATAGCCTCTTTTACATCATGGTCAATATTTTTAGTAACGGATCCATCTATTGTCACTTCTGAATCATTAGGAATTTTTGCTAACGTGGTAATTAAATTGCCTTTATTTAAAAAAGTCATTTCTTCTGAAAGTATTAGATTGATTTTATGACCTTCTTCTGATTCAATGATTTTATATTCAAATGGATGACGGTAATTATTTCTTAAGATGTAGAATACCGAAACTACCATACCTATACCAATTCCTTTGAGTAGATCTGTAAATAGTATGGCTAGGATTGTTACAATAAAAGGAATGAATTGATCCCAGCCTAAAGAATACATGCTTTTGAAAATAGAGACCTTTGCAAGTTTATAGCCAACTAGAAGCAAAATGGCTGCTAATGAGGCTAAAGGAATCAGGTTAATAACACTACTCAAGAATACAACTGCCACGAATATTAGTAATCCATGAAAAATAGCTGATAGCTTGGACTGTGCACCAGCATCTAAGTTTGCTGAACTTCGTACTATCACACTAGTCATAGGAAGACCTCCAATTAGTCCACTGATAATATTGCCAACCCCTTGCGCTTTTAATTCTCTGTTAGTAGAAGTAACTCTTTTCTTAGGGTCTAGCTTGTCTATGGCCTCAATACATAATAAAGTTTCCAAACTTGCGACAATAGCTATTGTTAAGCCAACAATATATACTTCACTATTCCCTAAAAATGAGAAGTCAGGAGTTGTTAATTGTCCGATGAATGAAGTGAAGCCAACTTGATCACCTATTGATACTACATGGTTTCCTGCAAGATAGAGTTCAGGGTCAATAGTTGAAAATATCTGATTGAGGATGATGCCAATAATAACTACTATCAGGCCACCAGGAACCAATTTAAAAAACTGTTTTGACTTTAAAGAGGGTCTTTCCCAAATAAGAAGGATTACCATGGAGACAACAAAAATAATGATGGCTCCTAATTCCAGATAATCAAAAGCTTTAAGAATTTCTGTAAATGTATTTTCTCCGTCAGGTTGAAAGAAATCGAGATCACCTTCATAATCAGCGTCATAGCCAAAGGCGTGTGGTATCTGTTTAAGTATCAATATAATACCAATAGCTGACAACATCCCCTTTATTACAGAAGATGGGAAATAATGGCTAATAAATCCAGCTCTAGCAAAGCCGAGTGTAAGTTGAATAATTCCTGCAAAGACTACAGCTAGTAAGAAAGCCTCAAAAGATCCTAGAGACTCAATAGCTGTTAAAACGATGACTGTCAGACCGGCTGCAGGACCACTAACACTAAGTTTTGATCCACTTAAATAGCCGACTACAATACCAC
>CAYGNU010000446.1:0-1274 GCA_964351175.1 uncultured Roseivirgaceae bacterium
ATCTTTGACTTCTACTACAATAGCGGCACTAACATTTTTATACTGCAATATATGATTTTCTATTTCCCCAGGTTCTACTCTATACCCTCTTATTTTCATTTGACGATCTATTCGCCCTACATATTCAATATTCCCATTTGGCAGTCGTCTACCGCAATCCCCCGTTCTATAAATTGTTTTTTCACCTAATAAACTACCATCTACAAATTGCTCTTTAGTTAGTTCTTCATTATTATGATAGCCTGGAGAAACCCCAATACCTGCTAGACATATCTCTCCTTCAGTTTGTTGTTCGAGTTGCTCATCCAACAGAAATACTTTCATATTATCTATAGGTTTTCCTATATAAGTCACTGTTTTTTCATTGAAGTTCATATTTACTGTTATAGTACAAGTACTTTCAGCAGGACCATATTCACCTATTAATCTTAAATTTGGTCGCTTGCTTTTCAAAGTGCTTATTAAAGTTTGACTAGATTTCTCTCCTGCTAATACAATAAATCTTAATGAAGAAAGATTGATTTCATAATTTAACAATGCTTGTAACATAGAAGGGACTATACAAAAATTTGTTATACTATATTTTTCAATAATATTATTAATAAAATAAAAATCTTTTCGTTGAGAAGCAGACAATAAAACTAACTTTCCTCCAGATAACAAACTAGTAAAAAGTATGGCACCAAATCCATCCATACTATTTGATACTAATAACAAGGTAATATCACTATTAGAATATTGATAGTTTTTAATTCTCCAGCGCACGTGGTTAATCATACCCTCGTGTCTAATTAAAACTCCCTTAGGTGACCCACTGGTGCCTGAGGTATAACTTATATTTGACAAGGCAGGAGGAATCTCATCCAAAATGAGATCTTCTGACGAATAAGACTTAACACTAGGATCATTAATAGCAATTATTGTTAATAAAGGGAATTCTTTTTTTATACTTTCATCTATATTTTCGGGAGCTAATAACAAATGAGTAGCCATCGAACTTTTAATTAACTCTATCTTCCTCGTAATAGGAGATGTGATATCAATAGGAACATATATTGCATTGGCCTTTAATATAGCGAGAACTGCAATAGAGAAATATATAGAACTATCTATAATGATTGCAACATAACTACCCTTGGTTACACCGGATTTTCTAAGTAATCTAGCATGTTGATTTGCTTTCTCATTCAGTTCATTATAAGTTATCTCACCATAATCGCTATCGATCACAGCTATATCATTGAGAGTTTTTTCTACTTGTGTTTCAAATAAAC
>CAYGNU010000446.1:1284-3864 GCA_964351175.1 uncultured Roseivirgaceae bacterium
CTTCCCAATTAACGAAAACACCTCACCAAATATAGGAAATATATCACCCTCTAATCCCATAGAGTATTGGGCCGCTGCATCTGCTATTTTTTTATCTTCATTTTGCTCTAGCTTTGGCCACTCTAAAGATAAACGATTAAATCCTCTATTTAATATTTTTGCTGGAACAATACAAACATGTTTACACCATTTATCAGTGGCAATAATTCTATCAATTAATTTATTATTAACGGATAAAACAACATTTCTTTTAATGAAACTATTTTCATCTGCAATACGACAAGTGATTTGTATTTCTAGATCACTCTTTTCATCAGTCACCAATGAAAATTAGACCATCGGCCACCTAGATTTAAAATAGGGAAGCCTTCTTCGTGTACTAATTTCGGAATCCATTGTCAGTCGTATTACTGAAGTAATTCTTTCTATATACAATGGTTCCGAAAGATCTACGCCTTTTTCCAGTAGCCGCAAATAATATTGTTGATATTCCGACATCAGCTTAAACCCATCTCGTTTGTGTTCTTCTAATACTGTGCATAAAGCTTCTATAGCAAAGGCATCTACTCCCTGCGCAAACCTAGCTACAGGTATGTCTAATGGTGAATTTGCTTGCTTGATCAAGCGCTGCCCTGCTTTACTAAGAGTAAAGCCCGCGCCATACTCGCAACTTCTTGCTCGAACATAGTCTTCCATCACATTAAGAACTTTATCAGAAATTTTTACTGCATTTCGAAAACGCTCAATTGCTTTTTCCATATCTTGGATATTGGCTATCGGTTGATTAAGGTGAATGTTATATAATGCAATATAGAAATAAGCAATAGAAAATGAAAAGGGGTTAATATCATTAAAATCTTTATTAGCGACTTTTACAATATCTTTCCATGAGATCGCATTTTCCTCTATCGTAGATTTTCTATAACTTAGAATTGTTTTAGCAACTGGAGCCATAGCAACATTAAATCCTTCAGGTGTCATATGACAGTAATCAATAAATAATGTGTTATCTAATATCTTTCTCCCTAAATAATCTTTAAAAATTGACTCTACATCTATTATGGTAAAGTTTGTTTGATTATTAGCACCATAATCAGTAATAATGTTTTTAACAAAAGAAGGCGTCCCTGGAAGAGAAGTAACTTGATCATATGTATTAGAATAATCAATTGCTGCCACACAATAAGAATACGCCTCTTCGAATCGCTCCAAAGCAATAAGACTATTAGCCACTACATGATTCGATGTAGCTATAACACCATTATCTAAAGCTATCATTTGAAGCCCTAGTGTTAATGCCTCATCATAATTTTTTGTGTCTAAAGCTTTTGATGCTAGCCGATATAACTCATACCATTTGGTTGTTTTACCCTCACCTAACCAAGGCATCGGACATCGATGTTCCCATTGAGCATAATTTGATGCGGGAATTACAAAAATTATTTTAGCATTACTTTTCTTAGAAATTTTTTCTAATTTTTTCAATATACTATAAGTATGTTCTTCTAATTTATTGCGATACGCTTTTGTCAATCCGACAGGACCTACTGTACTTAATGTTTTTGAATAATCAAGACGTTTTGAAATAGGCGAATTAGATTCAAAATGAATATTAGAAAACCAATTATTACCTGCAAAAATAACAATAAAATCAGGATTTAACTGTAAACACGCATCGGTTGTAGCCGTTACCATAAGAGAATTTATACTGTTACGAGTTAGATCAATTACATCCCATTGACCCTTATCAAAATTATATAAATGATTACTCAATGCAATAGAAGGACTAAAGTGTGGAGTAAAAAACATACCAGCCGCTGCAGACTCACCAATCATACATACACGACCTTGTATTCCAGACTCTTTTTTCTGTTTAATAATATTTCGAGAAGTTTCCCAAAACATTGAATCTGGCTGTTCTTTACGAACAAATACAATTTCATTATCTTGTTTTTCAGGATGCCAAGTCCCTATAGGCATATAGTCTATTTTTTCTATATTGTTAAGCAAATTACTTTGCTGAAGTATATCTTTTATATCATCCTTTTCATCCTGTAATAATAGCAATTGAATAAGACGAACTATTTTCAAACCACTTTCATCTTTCTTTTTTAAAAAAGTAGCTAATCTTTCAATATTTATATTAATCTTGCTCATCGTTGATGCTCTCGCTAAATAAATGTATAGACCCCACCTGTTGTACCTCCACTAAAAGCATCTCGTGACGGCTGAACAGCATCCAATTCTATCCCTGCCATTACTGAAAACATTTCTGGTAACATTTTTCTATCAATAATAAAACTTCCTAAAACAAGTACATCAAGATCTGAATGACCAAAACATTTCAATGCATCAAGTGGTGTACGTACTATCGGTTCATCTCGAATATTAAATGATGTGTTCACCAATATTGGACACCCTGTTCGTTGATAAAATACTTCCAATAATTTAGCAAAAATTGGGTTAGTAATGTTATTTACAGTTTGTGGGCGACAAGAATTGTCAATATGCGTCACTGCGGGTAAATCTAGCTTAGAAGCAACTTGACAAGTTTCTAGCATAAAAGGCGAAGACACATAT
>CAYGNU010000446.1:3874-4214 GCA_964351175.1 uncultured Roseivirgaceae bacterium
AAGGCTAAATGATCGGCTACATGACCCTCAAGAATTGCTGGTGCAAATGGCCTAAAACTCTCTCTTTTTTTAACTAATTTATTTAATCTGTCTCGCATAGTAGCATCTCGTGGATCAGCAATAATACTACGCGCACCCAATGCTCTGGGACCAAACTCTACACGTCCTTGAAACCAGCCTATAACATTTCCTTCAAGAATACGATCAACCACCATTTCTAACAAACTTTTTTCATCATGAGTAAAATCAATAAATTCAATATCAATGGCAGTTAACAAATTTAATATATCCGCATCATCATACTTTGGACCAAGATAAGCACTATTGAGTGGTGAATAGC
>CAYGNU010000447.1:0-4208 GCA_964351175.1 uncultured Roseivirgaceae bacterium
AACTTAGGAAGCGCCCATTTTCGTGTCCAAATGGAAGGAAAAAAGCCACCACTTACAAAAAAGGCTTGATCACGATCTCGCGGTATCGGACGATATCTATTGCCTTTACCCTCATCAATTTCAGACCATCTCCACTGATCATCATGGCGGTCCCAATCTCCAATGAATAAATCAAAAAGCCGAGACTTCAGTACGAACTTCTGATCAACATAATGGTCATTGTCTTTTGCCAGGTTTGCAAGCACCTTCATAGTATTTTCTATGTCTGGTGAATTACCAAAATAATCAGCATCAGTCCAGTCCTTGGCAGGACGCTCTTCGTACAAAGCCAAGGTGTTGGCGAAAGTTTGTTGATGGACGCCAAATCGTGGGTCATCTGGTATGAACACTACCTTTGGATTAGTATGATAGATATCAGCGGCCTCAGCTAAGAATGGGACCACAAAGGCTCCATATGGATGTGAAGCCGAAATTTGATCCTGTACTAAGTCTTCAGCAAAGGTGTCTTGCAAAAAGTCTGGAATAGCACCTTGAGCATATTTCTCTATAGATCTTAGTACATATTGCTTGCCATTGTCCGCTTCAAGTCTCAATGACTTAGTCTGCTGCCCTCCACCTCTTTGCAATATTTTCAGTCCTCCATGCTCAGCACCAATATCGAATACAGGCACTTCAATTTCTTGGTTCCAAACATCACGATAATTAGCACCAAAAAGCCGCTGGTGAAAATTACTTGTATTATATTGCTCACTAGCTTTTATTAATACAATTGAGTCCTTCAGATCAACTTTTACACTATACTCTTTAGCCGTCATTTGTCTTTCATAGGGCTTGACCATTAACTTCTTTTCAAAGGTCTTGGTAGCATTATGAGCCCAAAATTCAACTTCAGTAGTACCATCCTCGTAAAATAATACCTTAGAAAAACCATTGACCGATGCAGCATATTCTGCATATCCCTTCTTCTTAACGAATGTCGTCTTACTACCTGATCCACTTACAATATAATGTACATTGCTTTTGCTACTGTACTGCAGGCTATGCTCATGACCAGCGGCATGAATAGTGTTAGGATATTTTTCCATCACAGCCATAAATGCATTGCGCATAGATTTGTATTTAGGGTTAGACAAATCTTGAACACTGCCAAACAGTTTTCTATATAAAGGATAAATAGCACCAACAACCGGAGGCATCCAATATAGTTTACCGGGAAATTTACCGCCATGTTCACCATAAGTAATCATAGGATGATGAGTAGCAACCACTACCCTTTTGTGCTTATTTCTTTCTAAGATGTTGTCAAGTTCCTGAAACACTTCCACGGCTGTTTTTGCATCACAGCCACCTTGCTCCTCATCCGGTTTATCCCAACTAAAAAGGAGCCATTCAGTGTCAATTATAACCAAGGTTATTTGTTCATTAAGACTTACTTCTATCGGGCCAGGGCAACCATTACTAGGAAGAAAGACATTGGCACTATCCAATCTATCTTCGATATATTGCTCCTGCCTCATGATTTGCGGCCAGCCATAATTTCTACCTTGAGCCCAGTCATGATTACCAGGAATAAAATATGCATCCCTACCGAATGCTCTTGCTAGATCAATTTGAGGTTGAATAGCGGCCTCAGCAGTTGCACGCTCTTTATTACCAATTGGAGGCATTCCTTTTTGATAAATATTGTCACCAAGAAAAATGATGCCCTTGTTGACGTCATTGTCCATCTGCTGTTTGATCAATTCTAAATTTTCAGCCTGGCCTTGTGTGTTAGCACCGGCATCCCCAAGCAGGTAAAGGGTATAGAGAGGCACTTTATCCTGAGCAAAAGCCAAATTAAGGCTAAGGACAAATACAACGGATAGTATAATGGACTTGATTAATAAAATCCTTCTCATGGAAGTGGCACCTTATTCTGTTAGTTTATTAAAAGTAAAAAGCCTCCCTCTATTTTCACCACCTTCACTGGAAATAAATAGTTGACCATCAGGCGAAAAACAGAGACCCTCTGGTTGATAAAAAATATTCTTATTCAGTTTAACAACCTCTTTTAAATTAAGTTCTTGGTCAAATACTGCTAACGCATGATCTGCAGATAAGATATAGATATCTGATGTCTCAGGATGGACAGCAATAGCAGAAGGATCAAAATCCTTAATGGCATTAAAATATTTACGCTCTTTGATAAATTCTTTCAACTGGTCAAGATGAAAATTTAGCAATAAGGATAGTGAATCAAAATCATAAACATATAGCGCCTTTCCTTTTAGCTTATTATCATTTACTTCAGCATCGGCCTTGCAAGCAATAAGTAATTTATCATTCCAAACTGCTAACCCTTCCAAATCATTTTTTGTACTGAAATCACTCTTAAACACCTCCGTTTTTGGATCTTCTTCCTGATAATTGAATCGATAAAAATGACCATTACTTTTCATCACAACTAACTTATCCTTTACTAACTCCACCCCCTCATAGTCACCGCCTTTTTCAAATTTTATTCTCTCTTCAACTTCACCAGTGTTTGCGTTGATAATATAAAGCTTACCCGTCTCATCTTCAATGGCTCCTAACTTATTGGTTGACAAATAGGTCAGCCCTGAAATTTCTTGAAGGTCATAATGCAGTTTAAACTCCTCAGTAGGCTCAAAAAGTTTGTAAGGGACTTTTTTTAAATCATATTCCTTTACATCATTAGGCAGCTCATCTTTACTTATACAGCTGATACTAAGAAAAATAATGGAGAGGAAACTAGCGAACAACTTCATATACACAAATTAGTCTAAAATGATGTCCATAAAAAAATTGACGTAGGTTCGTATTAATTATTTACAAGAGTATCTTTGCGGATGCCTTTGAAAAACGACCTTTTATTACGCACCATCAACGGTGAAAAAACAGAAAGAACGCCTGTGTGGCTAATGCGTCAGGCGGGTAGAATTTTACCTGAATACCGAGCAGTTAGAAATTCATTAAGCGGATTTAAAGAGTTGGTGGAAACACCTGAGCTGGCCGCAGAAGTTACCATTCAGCCGGTGGATATTTTAGGTGTTGATGCTGCCATTATCTTCTCAGACATTTTGGTAATCCCTGAAGCTATGGGACTCCAATATGAGATGGTTGAAAAAAGAGGCCCTCATTTTCCTGAGACTATTAAATCTGCTGCTGATATTAAAAAGCTAAAAGTTGCTGAAGCCAGTGATGTACAATACACCATTGATGCAATAAAAGTGACAAAAAAGGAACTCGATGACCGAGTGCCATTGATCGGATTTGCCGGTGCACCATGGACCATCTTTGCTTATATGATAGAAGGCGGTGGCAGCAAGACCTTCTCAAAGGCAAGAGCTATGCTTTATACCGAGCCAGAGTTATCGCACCAGCTGTTGCAGATGATTGCCACAAGTACCATCAATTACCTGAAAGGACAAGTTGCGGCAGGTGCTGATTTGGTTCAAATATTTGACTCATGGGCAGGCATATTATCTCCCACACAATATGAAAAATTTAGTCTGCCTTATATTAAGCAAATCTGCGATGCCATTACCGAAGTACCAAAAACAGTATTTGCCAAAGATGCCTATTTCGCAAGAGCGTGGTTTGGTAAAATCAACTGCAATACCGTTGGCCTTGACTGGTGCATGGACATAGCGGAATCACGAGCTTTGGTTGGAGAGAACAAAACACTCCAGGGAAATCTGGATCCTTGTGTATTGTATGGCACTGAAGCCAGCATTAAAGAAGCCACAGAAAGCATGTTGAAGCAATTTGGTCCTACAAGACACATTGCCAACTTAGGCCATGGTGTTTACCCTGATACCGACCCAGGAAAAGTAAAATTCTTTGTGGACATGGTGAAAGAGTTGAGTGCTAATAGATAGGAATAAGCATTTCTTGTTTAGTAGAAAGACACGACATAGATCATTAATTGGATTTTATGTCCAATGATATTAAAAATGTTATTTTTCTTGTTTGAATATTTATTTTGGACTATTTTAGTCCAAAATAAATATTCCAAATGAAATTCTTTGGAGAGAAAATACGAGAACTACGTGAGCAGCAAAAACTGCCACTTCGCAAAGTGGCTGCATTTCTAGATATAGATACCTCAATTCTAAGCAAAGTAGAACGAGGAGAAAGATCCATAAACAAACAACAAATAGAAAAGCTCGCATTGTTCTTTGATGAAGATCCCAAAGCCCTTTACC
>CAYGNU010000448.1:0-4190 GCA_964351175.1 uncultured Roseivirgaceae bacterium
GATCTGCCATTTCGGGAAGCCGTGCTTCTTCTCGGTGAGTTCGCTGCGGATGGAATTGACGCGATCTTTGGCCTCGACCTTTACGTCGTCAACGATATCGTCGAAATCGGGCATGGTAATCTCCATCTCTGGTGGGAAATGAGAAAGGCCCGCCGCCGGTTAGGGCGAACGGGCCTTCTGTTGTGGTGCGCGTATGCATCCGGGTGCGAAGTCCGGCACGCACCTGCCGTGGCCGCAGGCTGCGGGTAAACTGAATTGTTGGCGCGGGCCTAGCGTCCTAGGTTTCTGCAACAAGTTTTGGCGTCGGGCTTCCCGAACTTATTCAACCCACGTTTGATTAACCGTGGGGCCACCGATACCGACCGCCGCGCCGGTAGATGATCGGGTACACGTCTCTGGATAAGGGTCTCTGAGATCTGAACGTGCGTGCCAATCATCTACCGCCAGGGCGGGTTAAATCGTCTCTGTGCCGTCCCCCGCTACCTTCGCGTAGAATGCCATCGCTCGCTTGGCTTTTTCGCACGCCGCATCAACGCCGTTGCCGCTGACCAAAAAATACGGCGACTGGCGAGACATAACCAAAACTTCTTCCAACCCGGCGCGGATTTTGTCGTATGCCTCTTTACTCATGGCACCCTCCGAACGAAACAACCCGCCTCGGCGTGAACCGGGCGGGCGCAGAAACTACATCATTACTGATTTGGTATCATTTTCCGGGGTGTTTTGTAAAGTCTTTTTTGCCATGTGCGAAGAAAACTTTTCCAACGCCGCCGGGTAAATGCTTTCTTTGATCCATGTGTGGGTCCATCGGTGGTTCACGGATTCCTCAACCTTGCGCCAGGACGTTTGGTCGCCGTTGGGTTTGATCGTGTTCCGAGCCGTCAGGATGATGCGGTTCACGGGGTCCAGAAAGCATTCCATCAGCCCGAAGATAATTTCGTCCATCTCCGATATGCTGGCCGGGGTCGAGTGCGCGCGGGAGCGGTTGAACTCCTTCAGGCGCTCTTGCTGCTCCCAGTATTCCAGCCCATTCCAGACCTCCCAGTAGCTTTGAAGGGGGTCCGGCATGTTTGACCTGTGCTTGGCCGGGAAACACCCTCTGGCCGACTGGCTGCGCAGTGTGGTCATTGCTTCCTGCAATCGGGTCTCGGTATATTCGTCGTCCCACATTCCATGTTCCTTCTCCCCCTTTGTTGAACCCACCCCTAACCGAATTCCGTTAAGCGTAAACCGAATTCGGCCTACTCCTGATATTCTCGTGTTACGATGTAGCCCCGCGCCTTGAGTGCGGTTAGGAATGGAGCAATGGCCTCGCTTATATCCTCTTTCGCGACCGTCTCTGCGGTTGGGCAGAACCCTATGCGGAAATTGTAATTCACAAGCAGTTCGAAAATCGCTGTATCTGCCAGCGCCTCCGCTACCGCTTCCGTGGAGGTCATTTCTCCGGGCATGGTCCGTACTCCTCCGTGATTTGCGCCTCGACCTGTTCGCGCGTTACCGTGCTGCGGAACGGCATGTTTCCGTAGACGAACGAAACCCGCTGCTGCCACTTCTCGCGGGGAGTCATGACGTGGTTGCGGGCTATCTCAACCAATTCAAGCAAGCGGTCGTCCGTGGGGCCGTCTGGTCTGGTGGGTTGGGTCATTTCACCTTCCCTTCGTGGGGTATGCGGCCAAGCATCTTGAGTCCAGCAATGCACTTTGCAGTTTTCTCTTCAGCGTTCATCCCCTGATCGTTTTTGTATGCCCACCCGTAACGCACTACATACCAAAGTATCCAGGCCCTCTCCGCACGCTTCTGTGCCACGGATGATAAAGAGCGGAAAAATGGGAAAATGTACGGGCACTGTTTGGGCTTCCAACAATGCGCGTATATGGGCCTTAAAATGCCGTTAAACCTAATGTTAATTCTTCTGAACAGACCCTTAGAATTAGCTTTCACCAAAAATTCCCGCGTCCGTTCTCGTCTCTCTTGATGCTTATCCGCATACCGATACGGAGCCCAATCTTCCCTAGTTAACTGCCTAATACGCCCTTGGCCGTATCTACGGATACGGTCCCGCTCCATCCGCTCTCTGGCGTTCTGGGATATGCTGCGGAGGGTCATGGCGCGGGCTCGTATGTCGCTTCGAAGATGTCCGGCTTGCAGGGGTAGAACTCACCGGCGACGCCCTTGATGATCCAGTCGCCTACATTTCCCCGCATAACGCCTTCGAGCGTATCAATCTCGACATAGCCGACCGGCAACCCGTTTTCTGCGCCCAAATGCAGAACGATTACGTTATCGTTGACGCCCTGCCAAATAGCGTCCGGCCAATCATCGTCGCCGATACGATGGGCTTCTATCACAACCGGCTTTTTACGAAACTTTGCCATCAATCCTTCTCCTTCGGTCCAAAAACGCAGTGATGGTTTGTCAGATCGGCTGGTGGGGCTGCCGGGCGTCCGCCAAAGTTTGCGGCAGGCCCATACCAAACCCTTTCCAGATCGCCGGGCTT
The DNA here is from genome assembly GCA_964351175.1 of uncultured Roseivirgaceae bacterium. GTDB lineage: Bacteria > Bacteroidota > Bacteroidia > Cytophagales > Cyclobacteriaceae > Fulvivirga. The sequence continues at coordinate 2,498 of CAYGNU010000448.1, forward strand.
CGGCCACTTGACGGCGTGCGCCTTGCCAGTCAGCACCGCCCAAGCGGCCTTCACGCGCTCAATCGGGAATGTGTGGTACGGCAAGCAAACGGCTCTCACCCAAACCTCGCGTCCGTCGATTACGGCGCTGGTCTGTGTTTCTCGGTCAGCAAACATCCGTCCGACTGTGTGAATGTGCCACGCCATCAATCTTCCTCCTTCTCTCCAAACAGAAAATCCAAAACCTTCCGGCACCATCCGTACCGTTCTTCCAGGTGCGCTATCACACAAACCGCTGCGATGATGGCGAGGGAAAGCCAGAAACCGTGAGGCATCAGTCTTCCTTCCCGTTGAGGGCGGCGAAATATTCCGCAACTTCCTCGTGCCCGCATCGGCATGGGCGCTTCAGGTAATTCATCGACATACGGCAATCCTCGTCATGTACCCCGCCGTCACGGTCCCGTAGCATCGCGCGAAGGCGCTCTATCTCGTCGATCCCGGCTTTTACTTCCCATGCATAGAACGGTTCGATCTTGTTGCGAACGTGCTCCAACCGCTCCACGATGTCTGTCTTGTCAGTCATGGTTGTCGTACTCCTGGCCAAGGCGTTGCAGTTCGTCGAGGGCTTTCGCTTTGACATCATCGCCGGTGATGCCAGGGGAAAATGCGATGAAGTAGCCGCGCTTGCGGAGAAACTCGCGGACCTGCTCCGCCATCTCGTACCGCGTTCCGCTGGTAAGCGAACCAATGGCATCGGCCAGCGCATAGGTCTTGTGGTCAGTCACCGGCCTTCTCCACGTTATCGAATGACCCCTTGAGGGCAGATAGCCACGCATCACGAAGCGCCATGTACACCGCGTCAACAGCATGGCGGTTGCAATAGAACTTGACCTGCTTTCCGCTCACGAGGTTGGCCGAAACGCACGCGGCGACTGGGCCACAAACCATTACGTTGGTGTTTCGATGATACGGAAAACTGTCGTGATGCGCCGATGCGCTTGGGCCACCCCCCAAGCTGTCCACGTTGATGTCCGTCACGAATTCAGCGATAAATTCTTGGTCGCCCAATTTGATGAACGTCCGGTTCCCAGTCTTCTCCGTCTTAACTGGCGGCTCGAACGTGCGATAGAATTCCGCTGCTTCGTCATCAAGCGCCCGGAACCGATCCAGAGCCTTCTTGACACCGTTCTCTTTCGGTGTGTTGTCCTTCACCGTCCGCACTTCTTCCTCTGATGCGCGGGAGATGAATTTTTCCGGTTCATTAGGTTTGAATAAGTCCAAAATACTCATGATGTCTTCTCCACTTCATCGGCTGCGGATAGGAGCCAGTGGGCTAGGGCGCGGGCGCTCGTAGTGGTCAACGCAGCGCAGGCCATGCCTTCTTCATCTGTTCCGATGTACTGCGTAATCATCAACTGAACGGCGGCAGGGAAGCTTAATTCCCTCTCCCATTCAGATATCACGAGGCAGGAAATAACTTCTTCCCGTGTGACCGAAGCAAATTGAATGTCGTCTTTCATCTTCTGAATCATATCTTCCTCACGCTTTCCAGTAGTTCACGGGCCTACAGGCGCTCGGCTCTGGTCGCGATTTCTTCGAGGTTCAACGTCTCGCGCTCGATGGAATCGATGGCCTCGTTAATCTTGGAAAGAACACCGTCGGGGGACGATTTTTCACCGCGCGCTTCGCTGATTTGCGGCTCTGTCCCTAGCAC
>CAYGNU010000449.1:0-4173 GCA_964351175.1 uncultured Roseivirgaceae bacterium
ACCCCCTAAACTCCTTCCCACTTCTAAAGACCATACTTCCAATCATATAGATACCAAATACTACCCAAATAAGACCAATGGCAATATCAATTGGCCATTCTAACTCAGCATATTCTTTTGAAGTTGTCATGCCTAAAGGCAATGAAATAGCTGCAGCTAAAATGATCAGTTGCCATCCCCAAAAGTTTATCCAACTCAAAGCATCATTGAACATTCTGGTTTTTAGCAACCTCTGCATAGAGTAGTAGACTCCTGCAAACATGGCATTACCAACAAAAGCGAAAATAATTGCATTGGTATGCAATGGGCGAATACGCCCGAAGGTGGTGTAAGGTAGGTCAAAATTAAAAACAGGATAAAACAACTGAATTGCAGCTGTTAAACCTACCAGCATCCCGACAACACCAAAGATGACTGTTGCTATGACAAAGTATTTTACAATCTTATTGTCATAGCTGAATTTCTCAAGTTCCATAAGTTAAGTATTGTTATTACAAAGAGTTAAAAAAAGAATTAAATTCTAATAAAGTAAATTTTTTAATACGAAGCGAATTTAGATGCTAGAAGTAACCCTCTCCATGATAAAGACCATAGGATAAACTGATTAATATCATTTATATTCGCGGCTATGAGATTTTTGACTTTATTAACACTCTGTTTGTTAGTCACAGAAGTGCTTTACAGCCAGGAATATGTGATTAATACACCACAACTTTCAACTTGGTATAATGTAGAGGAAGGTGATACAATTGCCTATCAGTTTCAGGTAATGAACAACGACACTCTTAATTTTCAATACCGAATTATTAAACCAGATCATATAAATCTAACTTTTGATTCATTAGGTAATTTTCAATGGATTCCAGACTATGACCTTATAGACAGAATAGACGAGTCTAAATCTATTAGCTTCATTGTAGAAGCATTTACAGGGCAAGTAAAAATTTCTAAGGAACTTCAGTTTAGCGTGACCCATAAAAACCGTCCACCAATAGTGGGTGAGCTTCCAATATTTTATGTAAGACAATACTTTGATAATGCTTATTACCTAAATAAAAATAAACAAGTAAATGACCCAGATGGAGACCCTCTAGTATTTAATACTTTACCTGAAGACTTGCCCCAAGGTGCTATTCTTTCAGAGCAAGGCGTTTTGTCTTGGAAACCTTCAAGAGGACAATTTAGATCTCTAAAATCCAATCCGATTACGGTGAATTTTAAAGTACAAGATCAGCCCAACAAAGAAGAGACAACCGGTGCAATAATCATCAAAGCCACAGAAATAGACCTTCCTCCTGACATTCAGGTAGTTCCTTCTGATTCTGTGATATCTGTGAAAGAAGATGAGGTAGTAAATCTCAATTTATATGTCACCGATCCTAATGGTGATGATGACCTTTCAGACGTTGGTTTTGTAACAAATTCTTATGATGTACCGAAAGACGCTCTGACAAAATATTCTAATACTCAATGGGAGTTTAAGTGGATGCCTGGATATGATTTAATACAAGAGCCGGGAGAAACAGACTCTTTACAAATTACATTTTATGCCATCGACAAGAGTGGACAAAAAAAGGACAAATCATTTACTTTAGCTATCACTGATGCAGAAAATATAGTTAAGAAAGATTTGAGGCTTTACAATAAATATAAAAGTATCTTACTCTCTACAATGGATCTTATCAATCATTTAGATGCTCATCAAAAAGTTTTGAATAAGCAACTGAAACAAGCTAAGAAAGGAAAGAAGCATCGTTCCATACTCAATGCTTCATTAGGTGCTGTTACAGGCATTACTCCTGTATTTATGGACGAAAGTGATGCGAAAAATTATGTTTCTGGTATTGGTGGAACAGCAGTTCTTACATTAGGTACCTTGGAAGCAACAGAGGTAATTGGAAGGTCTAAAGATGCGCTTCTTGAAAGATTAAAAATTAACATCGATTTAAGAAATCAGCTTCAAAGCGATGGTGACAACTTTGCTAGAAAATATGCCTTAAAGTCAGTAAGAAGAAATTCAGAATTCAATGCTGATATAGACAAATTAAAAGCTGAATTAAATAACAAAAAACTGATTCTACTAGAATTGCCGGCTGGTTGGGAAAATCCAAAAAAACCAACTGACAATAACCTTAAAAAACAGTTTCCTGATTTTAACAATGAGGGGTAAATAGATTGAGTTATCTAGCAAATTATTTTCTACTTTTTAGTCTTAGGATTAAATCATTCAAAATCAGACGCCTCATTAAATTATCTGATGGTAATACAAAACTGTTTATACTCCCTCTATCCTAGTGATCATTAATGCAAGACCAAAATAGGCTTGGGTTATCTAGAAATATTCTTTCAGTGATAAAGTAATTCTTAACATCTGTAGACTGATCAATTAAACTATGTGTAGGCATGGCTATCATTTTAGCATCAACAGATTTATAATAGTGCAATATACCTTCCTCTACAGTCTCACTATTGGTGATTTTAAAAACATAATTCTTCAAATCATGCAGCTGATTAAACTTGAGGAATTGTTTTTCTAACTCTTCATCAGATTTCCAATTTTCCTTTGTATTCACTTTTAGGATATGGAGTTTAGCACCAAAAACATCTTGTATTTTTTTCAACTCCGTAAGAATGAATGGCTGTGAATAACCTAAATCTGTTGCATAAACAATGTCTTTAACCTCACTTAGGGCCACATCCTCTTTTACAGTTAGTACTGGACAGATAGAATAACGCAACAATCTTTCCATCGCTGAACCTCCAAGCATTTGATCCATCTTCTGGTATGATTTGGAACCTAACACTACTAAGCCGACATTTTCTTCCCTAATGTAGTTTAATATCTCAGGACCAGGTTGTCCATATGTCATTTCAATTTCAATCTTAACACCTTTATCAAATGCCTTAAAAGAAACATCTTTCATTTTTTGTAAGACTATTTCTTTAACACTTTCAGTGAAAACTTGTCTAGCCTGCTTATCGAGACCTTCATAATCTGGTATATTGATAACATGAAAAAGCACCAATTTTGATTTCCATTTTACAGCGATATCAATAGCTGTTGTTAATGCGTTGTTCGCATAATCAGTGAAGTTTATAGGTACCAGTATGGTGTTTTTTGTGAATCTCATTTTGTTATTTTTTATTTTTTAATCAAATAGCCTTACTAAACATAGGACTATCATCTTTTGCTTTATGCTCAGTCAGACGTCTATCAAATACCAAACATATATTTCTTAGAAAAGCCATTCCCAATTCTGTTACTCTAAATCCGCCCTGATATAACTTTATTAAACCTTCCGAATGCATAGCATTAAGTTGTATTAACATATTCAAATCTAGTGTATCCACATAGTCATTCCATATCAATTCGCCACTACAACTTATATCCAATATTTGTTTTCTTACCTTCATATCTTCATCTGTTAATACGTGTCCCTTTTGAACAGCTAAGTCTCCTTTATTAATAAGATCGCGATAGTCTTCAACTTTCTTAGCATTTTGAGCATAGGCATATTTAGCATCACTTACTGCTGAAGCTCCTAAGCCTATAAGCAAGTCAGTTTGCACATGAGTGTAGCCCATAAAATTGCGATGCATACTTTTATTTTGATAGGCTTTATATAATAGATCTGATGGTAAAGCAAAATGATCCATACCAACATCTGTATAACCCATTTTTAAAAGCCTGCTTTTCCCTACCTCATAAAGTTTTCTTTTAAAATCATTATTTGGTAAATCTGATTCAGTGTAAGCTCTTTGTCCCGGGCGTTTCCATGGTACATGCGCATAACTATAAAAGGCTATTCGCTCAGGTTTTAGAGAAATTACTGCATCTATAGTTTCCAAAACACTCTCTTCAGTCTGAAACGGTAGCCCATAAATCAAATCAAAATTTATAGATTCAAATCCCACTTTTCTTGCATTTTCAGTAGCAAGCTTAACGTTTTCAAAAGGCTGAATTCGATTAATGGTCTGCTGTACTTTTAAGTTTAAATCTTGGACTCCATAACTTACCCTTCTAGATCCAGCATTGTATAATGCTTCAAGATGTTCAAAAGTAGTATTATTAGGATGTCCTTCAAATGAGCAAAGAAATTGAGGGTGTAAAACTGATTTGGTATAAATACCATTTAATAATTTTGCAAGATTATCAGGGCTAAAGAATGTAGG
>CAYGNU010000450.1:0-4171 GCA_964351175.1 uncultured Roseivirgaceae bacterium
ATGGTATACCATTCGCATTTTTGTCCAATATATTCCCATTTATAAGAATAATCTTTTGAGACTTAACTGGATTTGAAATTAGTAAAATAACAAGGATTACAATTGAAGACAAGAGTTTCATAATTCAACTAAACTTTTAACTAAAATCTAGTTTTCGTTTAGCATTGTCGCCCACTTTTATAATGATGGACTCATTTAAAAAAATGACATTTATATTGTAGCAATAGCCTACGATGGATTATCTTATTTGAAGTAAATTAGACTAATTCAAATGAACTACATTCATCCCCAGATATTGCCTCAAAATAAATGAAATACTTGCTTTTTTTAGGGATAGGTCAAAGTGCCTTTTTTGTTATCAACATTCTAATTAAAAAAGATAAAAAGAAATCAGATTGGTGGGTGTTCGCTTGGCTAATTCTCTTATTATTTCATTTATTATTCTACTTTTTATCTTACAATTCTGCCTCCTTAAACCACCTTTCAATAGCTGGATTTTTTTTACCTCTATTGTATGGACCAATAAATTTTATTTACATAAACCAGTTACTTAAAATTGGATCTGTAAAATGGTGGGGATATCTGTTTCATTCTCTTCCATACTTATTCATGACTGGAATATTTATACTATCTCAATCACAAATAGGAAACCCTATCATGGTAGTGCAAAATGGTTGGCTTAAACTTTATAGTAACTCACCATATTTATTGAAGTATTATGGAGTAATACTTGCACTGCAAGCCTTTCTGTATGTAATTGTTAATCTATTCTTTGTTAAAAAACATCAGAAAAAAGTTAAAGAATACTATTCCAACACCAAAGATATTAGTCTTGAATGGCCGGAACGATTTCTGTATATGAGCTGTGTAGCATTTATAATTATATTTATAACTATAAGTTTCAATCAAACAATAAAAGAAATTATCCATTTGGATGGTATCATTATAATAATGATAACTCTAATTATCGAAGTATTTTACTTAGGTTTTTTTTCACAAAAACAGCGGGAAATTGTCTTAGAAAATCAAGGCACTGCTGTACGGTCTTATACAGGGTCAAATTTAACCAACGAGAAATTAGTTGAAATAATTCGAGATTTAGAAGGCTGTATGACTAGCAAAAAACCATACCTTAATCCAGAGCTTTCTCTATCCCAACTTTCCCAGGATGTCAATATTTCTCATCACTTGCTATCTCAGGTCATCAATACTTACTATAACAGAAATTTCTTTGATCATATTAATCACTATAGAATAGAAGACATAAAAAATAAGCTTCAGAGTTCTGATTACAACAAATTTTCACTCTTAGGCATAGCATTCGATTCAGGATTTTCTTCCAAGTCAGCATTTAACAAAGCTTTTAAGAAAGCTACCAACATGACACCAAGTGAATATAAGAATTCTCATCAGATGAAGGAATGAGTACTATAACAAAAGAAATATCGAGAGAGTAATTAAATCGTGTTACATAAAAAAATATTTAAAATCATAAAATGAGTTACATAGATTTTAGCTCCAGTATTTCTGCTAATTATAGTTTATACCAGTACCCATTTTGTGTCTCAAAATTGGAAGACCAAATTTATAATTTCTAATGGAGAGTGAAAGGCTAAAATTTCGAGTTTATAGCCTTCGCTGAATCGCCTGTGAATCCCGGCATTATTATACATTTTACTCCGTATTATGTAGGCTTATTTTAGGACAGTTCGATAAGAGTAATTTTAAGATTGTTAGTGTATGTAAGCATCCAAACAAATAGGGTAATTTGAAAATAGTGTTATAACAATTTAAAAAAAAATTGCACTTTTAGATTGTGTTACAATCTAGCTTTTTATAACAACTGATCAACTCTAATTCGAGGCTCAAGCCTTAGACTATTGTGTATCAGACATGTCTTTGCCGCTTTACCAATCATGACTAGAACATTAGCATCCACCTCTTCGCGTATTGTAATATTTACAGCGATATATTTGATTTTCCTTGGCGACTTTGCTAGTTCTTTTTGAACATCGATTTCAACATTTTCTAACAAAATTCTATTTCTTAACAAAATGTCTTCAATAGTAGTAGCTATGCAAGTACCAAGTGCAGCAGCTAACAAATCACTTGATGAATACTCGTTAATAATTCCTCCATATTCTTTGGGTAAAGTAGTTATTATCTTTGCATTACTGGTATTGTGACTTACACTACATACTTTACTTCCTAACATTTTAATTTTCAGCTTTGTCATATAATAATTTAGTATTTATATTAAAGTAGAGCTGAAAATACTTCCCAAACATGGCTCTCTTCCACCCATTTGTTACGAATCTCCTATGCTTTGAGACTATGACGAGAAGTCTCAAAGCATGTGGAGATTTAATCGAATGTCATTTTTTGCTTTCTTTAACTATAGAAAACCAGACTATCACTATTTAAAAGAAAACAAGAAGGATCGTCTACTTATCATACCAGTATAAAGCGACCACATAAATTTTGCTCAGCTATAAATTGACAGAATTTGTCAATTCTTCTTTTTGAATTGGTATTTTCCTGATCCTTTTTCCTGTTAGATCAAATACAGCATTCAATACTGCTGGAGCCAAAGGAGGAGTTGCCGGTTCTCCAAGTCCTGTCGGGGGATCATCACTTTCAATGAAATGAACATCCATTTCAGGAACTTCATCTATTCTTAAAAGCCTGTTATTGTGAAAATTAGTATTCCTAGGCACACCATTTTCAACTTCTACGCCTCCAAAGTGCACTGCAGATAACGCCCATATTATGCTCCCTTCAACTTGGCCTTTGGCAAAGTGCGGATTAACTACTGTACCACAGTGTAATACACTAGTTACCTTATCCACCTTAAACCCTAAGTTTGAGCTATCAGAGACCTCTACAATATGCGCACACACGGTACGTCCAAAATGGATGATTGCAAGGCCTACCCCAAATCCTGGTTGACTATGGGAAAGAAGGTTTTGATCTTTAATATAGTTTAAAACTTCTCTGTATCGTGACCGTAGAATCTTGCGGTAGTTAAAAACCATTTCGGCAAAGTCATCGTTTCCTTCTTTTTCTATTTCATTTTTCATTAAATCCAGACGAAAATCAAGCGGATTCTTATTAAGTTTTCTAGACAACTCATCTACGAAGCTTTCCTGACCGAGTGCGCTGGAATGTACGCCTACACTTCTCCAGGCTCCTGTATGAACAATCGAATCAATGGATTGACCAGATGTGCGTACATTCGCAAAATCATAAGGAATTTCCCAGTAATTGTCTCCGGTAAACCCTCTATCAGTCTTGACAAAAATAGTTTCCCAACCCGCTACATCCTGATCTTTTATAGCTGCTTTATGAACACTACGCTGATAGGGATGATAGTAATCATGCCTAATTTCATCTTCCCGGGTCCAGGTTAGTTTCACCGGTTTACCAATCTTTTTGGAAATGAAGGTAGCTTCCATCGATGAATCTGCATAAAACCTCCTGCCGAAAGACCCCCCTGAATTCAACGCATGAATTGTGATCTTATCTTCAGGTAAGCCTGAAGTCATAGCTACCTCTCTCATAACCCTCTCTGGGAATTGTGCTCCTACCCACACTTCGCAGCTGTCCCCTTTATAGTGGGCTGTGGAATTGATAGGTTCCATCAATGCATGAGCTTGGTAAGGGTTATCGTATTCAAACTCTACCCACTCTACCGTCTCATCCTTTTTCAAGGCTTCTATGTCTCCTCTGGAGTAAATTTCATCCAATTCCTCTCCGGTAACTGATTGCATGGTCTCCCGAAGTTTATCTGTGCTTGCATTTTTATGTTCTCCTTCTTCCCATTGGATTTTTAATGCCTTTTTTGCTTTAAAGGCACTCCAGGTAGAATTAGCGACAACTACCACTCCTTCTTGATTGTGATGTGAATCCACTGATTCCAGAGTAGGTATAGGGAATATATCGATTACTCCGGAAACCTTCCTGGCTTCAGAATCATCGTAATCGTTGAGTTTCCCTTGATAAACAGGGCATCTGGCAATTGCTGCATAGACCATTCCCGGTACATCTACATTGATGCCATAGTTAGCCGTGCCTTTGGCTACATCATCCGTAATGAGATTTTTTATTGGCTTACCGATAATGGTAAACTCATCGGTTTTTTTTAACTCGACTTCTTCTGGTACCTCTAACT
>CAYGNU010000451.1:0-4168 GCA_964351175.1 uncultured Roseivirgaceae bacterium
AAACAATAACTCACAGCCCGGCGTTTAGACATAAGTTCACAAGTTTAAAGACAGAATTAAACCTAAATAAAAACGCTTTAGAGCATTTAAACCCTCAAAATATTTTGAAGAGAGGTTATACTATGACTAGCAAAAACGGAAAGCTGATAGCGAATCAAAAATTAAAGGTTGGTGACATAATAGAAACCAGTACTGATAAGATAACATTTAGTAGTAAAATTGCTGAAATCAATGACTAAGAAAAAAATCAATTATACAGAAGCCATATCAGAGCTAGAAACCATTATAGAGCTAATTGAAAGTGGCAACCTAACGGTAGATGAGCTTTCAGAAAAAGTAAAAATGGCAGCTGATTTAGTCAAAACCTGTCAAGATAAATTTAGAAAAACCGAGGAAGAAATAAACAAGACTTTGGAAGGTCTTGAATAGATTAATGATAATCTAATAATTTTGAATTTTAAACCTTTTAATATGAATACAATTAGACTAACTATCTTATTATTTTTTGCAACTGTCTCATCGTTTGCACAAAACACGAATTACTGGCAGCAAAGTGCCGAATACACCATGTCTATAGATATGGATGTGACTACAAATAGGTTACAAGGAAAGCAAAAAGTAGTTTATATCAACAATTCACCAGACACACTTACTAAGGTCTATTACCATTTATATTTCAATGCATTTCAGCCAGGAAGCATGATGGATGTAAGGTCATTGAACATAGCTGATCCCGACAGAAGAGTAGGTTCAAGAATTTCGAAATTAAAAGATGATGAAATTGGGTATCAACATATCTTATCATTAAAACAAGATGGTAAGGGTGTTTCCAACAATGTTCAAGGAACCATTCTGGAGGTTATTCTAAACAAGCCCATAATGCCAGGCAAAAAATCAACTTTTGAAATGGAATTTGAGGCTCAGGTTCCTATACAAATCAGAAGATCAGGCCGAGATAATGCCGAAGGCATAAGATATTCTATGGCTCAGTGGTACCCAAAAGTAGTAGAATATGACGACCTGGGATGGCACACTAACCCATACATTGGTAGAGAGTTTCATGGTATTTGGTCCAGTTTTGATGTTAAGATCCGTATAGACTCAACTTATACTATTGGAGGAACAGGCTATTTACAAAATGCAGATGAAATTGGTCATGGTTATGTTAAAGATAACAGCAAAGTGAATAAAAAAGATGCTAAACACACTTGGCATTTCAAAGCACCAATGGTACATGACTTCATGTGGGCTGCCGATCCGGATTATAAACATGTAACAGCTCAGGTTCCGAATGGTCCTATGATGCACTTCTTTTATGAAGAAACTGAAGCCAATAAAGAAGCTTGGGAAATGCTTCCAGAATTCATGGTAGATGCCATGACTTTTATGAATAAAGAATTTGGCGTTTATCCATTCGAACAGTATTCATTTATTCAAGGTGGTGATGGTGGAATGGAATACCCAATGGCCACCTTAATAACGGGTAACAGAAGTTTCAAAAGCCTTTTGGGTGTAAGTGTCCACGAAATGATTCACAGTTGGTATAACGGAGTATTAGCCAATAATGAGAGCCTTACTTCATGGATGGATGAAGGTTTTACTTCCTATGCATCAAATGTAACAATGAAACACCTTTTGCCTAATGATGAGTCCGAGGCCGATATTTATGGAAGCTCCATCAGAAGTTATGTTGATATGGCAACAAGTGGTGTTGAAGAACCCTTAACTACGCATGCAGATCATTATCATACCAATCGTTCCTATGGAAGAAATGCCTATTCAAAAGGGGCTGTTTTTCTTATAGGTCTTAACTATATCTTAGGTGAAGACACCTTTATGAAAGGAATGAGAAGATATTATAATGATTGGAAATTTAAGCACCCAACACCTATCAGTGTTATTCGTGCCATGGAAAAAACATCTGGTCTTCAGTTAGATTGGTACCTTGAAGACTTCGTTTACACTACAAATCAAATAGATTACAGCATTAAGACAATTGCTGGTCAAGGTGATAAAACCTTCATGACCTTAGAACGTCAAGGAGAAATGATAATGCCTATCGATTTAGAAGTAACTTACAAAGACGGATCCACTGAAATGGTATATATTCCATTAAGGGTTATGCGAGGTGGTAAGCAAGCGGAGAACAAGGAACAACAAAGAATTACCAAAGAAGCTTGGCCATGGACCTACCCAACCTACACTATAGAGTTGAATAAAAATGCCTCAGAAATTTCAAAAGTAGAGATAGACCCAACTGGTCGTTTGGCTGATGTAGATAAATCTGATAATGTTATTGACTTCACAACCATTAAACCATTTACAGACCCTACTAAGTAAAATCAATGACCAGGGAAGAAGCTAAAAAAGAGATAACACATCTTTCTGAAAAGATCAATTATTATAATGATCTATACTACCAGCGAGATACTTCAGAAGTTTCTGATTTCGAGTTCGATAAGCTATTAGAAAAGCTTATTGAACTCGAAACTACCTTTCCCGAATTAAAATTAGATGACTCACCTTCTCAACGAGTTGGTGGCACGATTACGAAAAACTTTGAAACTGTAAATCACAGATACCCAATGCTTTCATTGGGAAACACATATTCTAAGGAGGATCTAGAAGAGTTTGACAAAAGAGTTGCTAAAGGTCTGGGTGATGAATCTTATGAGTATTTCTGTGAGCTGAAGTTTGACGGTGTAGCATTGAGCCTAACCTATGAAAATGGCAAGCTAGTTAGAGGGGTAACTAGAGGTGATGGAACAAGAGGTGACGATATCACAAATAATATAAGAACAATTAGAACCATTCCCCTCTCTCTGAGAAACAGTGACTACCCCGACTTTTTTGAAGCCCGTGGAGAAGCATTCTTGCCAAAAGAGATGTTTCTAAAACTCAACAAAGAGCGTGAAGAACAGGGTGAGGAATTATATGCAAACGCCAGGAATACTGCATCTGGAAGTTTGAAGATGCAGGATTCTTCAATAGTGGCAAAGCGTAAGCTAGACTGCTACTTATATTCAATGATAGGTGAAGAAATAGATGTTGAAACCCATGAAGAAGCGATTCTTAAACTACAGTCTTTAAAATTCAATATTTCTCCTACATTTAAAAAATGTAAGGATATTGAGGAGGTATTGGCCTATATAGCTGAGTGGGAAACTAAGCGGCTAGATCTTCCTTTAGATACTGATGGTATCGTAATCAAGGTAAATAGTATTCAACAACAGAATAAGCTGGGTTTTACAGCTAAAAGCCCAAGGTGGGCTATCGCCTATAAATACAAAACTGAAGCTGCAGCTACCCTATTAAAAGATATTACTTATCAGGTAGGTAGAACTGGGGCAATAACGCCAGTGGCTGAGCTTCAACCTGTTTTATTGGCGGGCACGACAGTGAAGCGGGCTTCATTACACAATGCTAATGAGATTGAGCGCCTTGATATAAGAGTGGGCGATATTGTATTTGTGGAAAAGGGTGGAGAAATTATTCCTAAAGTAACCCATGTAGATGTTACTCAAAGAAAACCAGATAGCAGGCCACTTGAGTATATTACTCATTGTCCTGAGTGTGGAACAGCACTTGTACGATATGAAGGAGAGGCTGTACATTACTGCCCTAACTCACTAGGTTGCCCTCCACAAATCAAAGGGAAAATAGAGCATTTCATTCAGCGCAAGGCGATGAATATTGACAGTCTTGGAGAAAGAACCATTGATATGCTCTATCAAAAGGGACTAATTACAACTCCTGCCGATCTTTATCAGCTCACTTACAATGATATATTTCAGTTGGATGGCTTCAAAGACTTAAGTTCGAGAAACCTTATTGATGGAATTAAAAACTCTACTTCTACCCCATTCGAAAGTGTTTTATTCGGTTTAGGGATAAGGTTTGTGGGAAAAACTGTAGCCGAAAAACTTGCTGGACATTTTAAAAATATTGATTCCTTGGCGTCTGCAAGTTTTGAAGAGTTAATTGAGGTTCCAGAAATTGGTGATAGAATAGCACAGAGTGTGATACAATATTTTAATAATGAAAAAAATATTGCAGATATAGAACGACTAAAGGAAGCAGGAGTCCAATTTATAATTGAAGAAAAAGAAATTACTTTAGAGTCAAATAGCCTTGATGGAAAAACTTTTGTAGTCTCTGGTGTCTTTGA
>CAYGNU010000452.1:0-4152 GCA_964351175.1 uncultured Roseivirgaceae bacterium
TTTGTTTGGGATATGAGATATACAGGAGCAGACGGTTTTGATGGAATGATACTTTGGTGGGCATCTTTAAATGGACCTAAAGCCGTACCTGGAAACTATAAAGTCGAGCTAAGTGTAAATGGTAAAACTCAAGAACAGTCATTTGCTATTCTTAAAGATCCTAGATCATCATCATCTGTTGCTGACCTTAAGGCTCAACTTGATTTCTTAAATGAGGTAATTGCTAAACTTTCTGAAACTAACTTATCTATTAAGAAGATTAGAACTGCTAGAGAGCAAATCAAACTTGTTACTTCTAAAATGGATGGAGATGAGTTTAAAGATATAAAAGCAAAGGCTGATGAAATACAGAAGTCTATGAAAACTATTGAAGAAGCTTTGTATCAAACTAAAAACCGTAGTGGTCAGGATCCATTGAATTTCCCTATTCGTTTAAATAATAAACTTGGACATTTAAATTCTTTACAGGCTATGGGAGACTATAAGCCTACTGATCAGTCAGTTGCATTTAAAAAAGAAATCACTGCTGAAATAGATAAGGAGTTAGATAAATTAAAAATAGTTTTTGAGACTGAAATACCAGCTTTCAATGAAATGGTGAAGCAAAAAGAAGTTGATGCTGTCATAATTGAATAAATATGGTTACACTTGATGGATTATTTTAATTAATCCATAATGTGTAAGATTTCAAAAGTATACTTATTGGTGCCTTTATTACTTTGTATTATAAGTTGTAAAGGCACCAATTCTTTTTCCAGTAAAACCTATTGGACAGAAATTTCAGGATCAACATTCGAAGCAGATCTTCTACCTTCAAGATACAAAACTTACAAACTGGATTTTGACAAACTTAAGCTTAAAGCCGAGTCAAGTAGTGCCATAGAAATCCCAACACCCTCAGGTGAAATGTTAAGAGTAGATGTTAAAATATCTTCTACAATGTCTCCCGCTTTGGCAAAGAAATATCCAGAAATAAGATCTTATGAAGTTCTGAATTCTGGGAAAGTAACATCTGGAAGAATAGATATTAACTCATCTGGGTTTTATGCTATGATCACCATAGATTCTGAAACCTATTTTATAAACCCTATCGAAAAGGGTAGCATAGAATATGTGTGCTATCTTAAAAGCGATTCGAATACAAATTCAAAAAATCCATTTTTTGAGAAAAATGATAATCCATGAGAACTTTATCCATTATATTAATCACTTTTTGTTCTGTCCACCTAGCCTATGGACAAAGTGATAACTTGTGGTCTCTTAGCAAATCAGATATCAGGTCAAAATCGAATATACCTACTTCTAAGGCATTAGTTTATGATTTAAATAATCAAACACTCAAGAAAAAATTAAAGAGTTTTAAAACTGTGGTTGAACTTCCAATCGCTAACGGTGATTTAAAACAATTTACATTAAAACCAAATAGTACCATGTCCTCAGGGTTAGCAGCCAAATATCCTGAAATACAAACATTTGAAGCAGTTAGCTTGGATGGCAAAATCCACGGGAAAGTCGACTTTACACCCTCTGGGTTTCATGGCATGCTTTTCACCGATGAAGGTACTGTATTTATCGACCCCTTAAATAGTAATAACAGCACAACACATCAGGTTTATTATAAGAAAGATTTTGAGGCATATAGTAAAGTTGGATTGACAGATGATCAATTGATAGATAAATCTCAATCAAAGGTATCAAGAATCAACCTTTCTTCTAAACAAACCTACCAAGCCAGATCAAGTGGAACTGAATTAAGAACTTACAGACTTGCCGTAACTACTACTGGGGAATATACAACATTCCATGGAGGAACTGTGCAAGATGCTTTAAGTGCCATTGTTACAACTATAAACAGAGTTAATGGCATTTATGAAAAAGAAGTGTCCATTAGTTTTGCACTAGTTGAAAATACCGACTTACTAATATATACATCCTCAGCGACTGATCCTTATACCAATAGTAGTGCCAGCGCATATATCAATGAAGTTCAAACCAATATTGATAATATCATTGGTGATGCTAATTACGATATTGGTCATGGTTTCTCCACTGGAGCCGGTGGTCTCGCAGGTACAGGCCCTTGTATATCCGGACGTAAAGCAACTGGAGTGACAGGGACAAACAACCCTATTGGTGACCCCTATGATGTTGATTATGTAGCACACGAAATTGGACATCAATTTAGCGCAAATCATACTTTTAATGGAACTGCCGGATCTTGTACTGGCTCCAATAGAAATGCTACAACTGCGTATGAGCCAGGTAGTGGTTCAACAATCTTAGCATATGCTGGAATTTGCTCCCCAGAAAACCTTCAGAATAATAGTGACCCATATTTTCATACGGCTAGTTATGATGAAATTTTAAATTATAGTGTGAATGGCCAAGGAAATTCTTGTGCGTTTATTACATCAACAGGCAATACCCCTCCAACAGTTGATGCTGGCACTGGAGGATTTACTATTCCAATAAACACACCATTTACTCTTACTGGCACTGGAACAGATAGTGATGGCGATAACCTGACATACAGCTGGGAACAATTTGACCTTGGTCCAGAGGGCAACCCAAATAGCCCTTCAGGCAATGCCCCAATATTTAGATCGTTTGTGCCAAAATCCGAGCCATTGAGAATGTTTCCTCAATTATCAGACATTCTTAATAACTCTCAAACATTGGGTGAAATCTTACCATCGTACTCAAGATCACTAACTTTTAGATTAACTGCAAGAGATAATAAATCTCTTGGAGGTGGAGTAAGCTATGACCAAATTACATTTGATGTAACAGAGTCAGCTGGCCCGTTTGTTGTTAACTCCTTTAATACAAGTACAACATTAACTGCACAGTCTAATGTTGAAGTTTTATGGGATGTTGCAAATACTGACTTAGCTCCAGTGAATTGTCAAAATGTAAATATTCTATTGTCTGAAGATGGTGGTGCTACATTTCCTTATTTTCTAAAGTCAAATACTCCAAATGATGGTATTGAAAATATACTGATACCAGATATAGTTTCTTCAAATGTAAGGATCAAAATTGAAGCTTCTGATAATATATTCTTTGATATTAATAATGTAAACATTAATGTGGAAGCACCTTCAATTCCTGATTTCTTTATTGAAATTGAGACAGCTTCTTTAGAATTATGCGGTTCATCTAGTAGTGCTGTATCTATAGAAGTAGGTAGTATACTTGATTTTTCTGATGAAATAGAGCTTTCGGTTTCTGGATTAGAAGATGGTTTGACTGCAAATTTCAGAAGTAACCCTGTTACCCCAGGAAACTTTACTACTTTGGAAATTACAAACCCTAGCCAAGTAGCCGATGGAACCTATCAACTGGCTATTACTGCGACTGATGGGACTGCCGAAAAGGTAGAGTATTTATCCCTAGTGGTCTATGACGGGGTTCTAAGTAATATTGAGATATTAAACCCCATTGACAATCAAATAGATGTTAGTCTTACTCCAAACCTTATTTGGAACGAGATAGAGAATAACAGTTATGAACTTGAAATATCAACAGATAATTCCTTTGCAAATATTATAGAAGTTGCAAACAACATAAATGCAGGCAAATATCAACCTCAAATTTTAGAAAATAATACTAATTATTTCTGGCGAGTTAAAGGCACCAATAGTTGTGAGACGACAGATTTTTCTATTAGTAATTTTACTACAGTTACATGCAGTACAACTAACAGCACTGATATACCCCTAGATATAAGCGCAGGTGGCCCTAACACTATAATATCAGAAATCGAAATTACTTCTAGTGGAAAAATAGGGGATATTAATGTTTCGAACCTGACAGGTACTCATACTTATATTGAAGATCTTGAAATTAAGTTAATGTCACCTGCAGGCACTGAAGTTTTACTCTTTACAGGTATCTGCGGCAGTAATGACGATTTCAATCTAAATTTTGATCAAGCATCAAATGCATCTGTCATAAGCTGTCCTGCAACCTCTGGCGATACATATCAGCCTCAGGGAAACTTAGATGCCTTCAATGGTGAAGAAATGAATGGTATTTGGAAATTAGTTGTTGCAGACCAAGTTACAGATGACGGACGATCTTTAAATAGTTGGTCAATAGAAATTTGCAGTGAGAATTCTGACCAAAAACCTAACCCCCCTAGTAATCTAA
>CAYGNU010000453.1:0-4151 GCA_964351175.1 uncultured Roseivirgaceae bacterium
GGTTATAGTAAGGTATTGAAAAACTGTAAATCACAGATAATGAGAGAATAATAAGATTTCAATACCTCAAATTAGAACCTGCTAAGGATTAAAAGAAATTAGAGAAACCACAATAGAATTGGAACGCTCAAAATTACATTAAATAAGCTCAAGAGTTACTCACCGTTGCTCGAAGCATATTCGGACGGCACAATTCCGAACTGATGTTTAAAACTTTGTGTGAAGTAAGACAGATTGCTAAAGCCAACTGCATAGCAGATATCAGATACATTTCCAGCATTTTTCTTTAGCATTTCAGCAGCACGTATAAGCCTTTGATGACGAACAAACTCAGTTGTAGAATGTCCTGTTAACGCCTTCAGTTTTCTGTGCAGTTGCATACGGCTCATTCCAATTTCAGTTTGAAATTGCTCCACCGAAAAGTCAGAGTTATCAAGGTTTATTTCTACAATCCCCATCACCTTGTCTAAAAATACTTCATCCATAGAACTGATAACAATGTCTTTGGGCTTTAGCAAAACTGTGTGGCTGTAATGCTTGCGCAGGTTAACGCGTTGCTCAATCAGGTTAGTGACGCGAATCTTCAATTCATCAGCATTGAAAGGTTTGGTGAGGTAGGCATCCGCCCCCGTGGAAAGACCTTCCAATCGGCTTTCAATATTAGCCCGTGCCGTGAGAAGTATCACTGGAATATGACTGGTGGCTTCTGTAGTTTTTAGTTTTTTGCACAACTCCAAGCCGTCCATCACAGGCATCATCAAATCACTGATAACCAAATCGGGGATTTCATTTGCGGCAAGATCTAAACCTTCCTTTCCATTGATGGCATAAGAAATATTGAACTCTTCATTTAAGGTTTCACCAATGTATTCTCGCAAATCATCACTGTCCTCCACAATTAGCAGCATGGGCTTGCTTTCCTCAATGGTTGCTTCGTGTTGCTCAGTATGAGCATATTCTATTTCGGCTATAACAGGCTCAAATTGATGGTCTTCTCTGATGTCAGAGTTTTTGTAATTGTTTTTATCCAAAGGAATGGTGACGCCAAATGTGCTTCCTTTTCCAACATCGGATTGAACGCTGATATTGCCACCATGTAATTTCACTAGCTCTTTTGTCAATGCCAGCCCAATTCCTACGCCTTCAATTTCACTCTTCTCACCATCCGAACTGCGGTAAAATCTATCAAATATATGATCAAGTTCCTCCGGAGCAATGCCCAATCCCGTATCTGCTACCTGCAACAAAAGCTCATCATTTACAACAGAAACGCTTGTGTTCACCTGACCACCTTTACGATTAAATTTGAAGGCATTAGAAAGCAGATTGTATACGATTTTTTCCAGTTTATCCGCATCAAAATATCCTTGAAAAGTGTCAGAGGCAAACGTCATGGTAAACTCAATTCCTTTCTGCTCAGCCAGAGACGAGAATGAAGCCATAATGGCTTTTAAATATTTGATCACATCGTCATGAGTTACTTGTAGTTTAAGTTGACTTGATTCGATACGTGACAAATCAAGGAGTTGCTCTATCAGTTTTTCTAGCCGCTTGGCGTTCCGATGCATTACTGAAAATTCTTTGACGATTTTAGCATCTCCCTTTTTCAATTGCTCTTCCAGTGGGCCGAGTATTAGAGTAAGTGGTGTTCTAAATTCATGTGAAATGTTAGCAAAAAAACGAGACTTGATCTTATCTAGCTCTTTTAGCTTTTCCGCCTGCTGTCGTATTTCAGTCGTATTCTCTTCTACCAATCTTTCCAGCTTTTTCTTGTCATGCTTTAGCTGTCGAGAGCGCCATTGCACAATCACAGCCACTCCAGCAATTGCCAATAAAAGATATAAGCCGTAGGACCAAAAAGTGCGGTACCATGGCGGCAAAATAGTAAACACAAACTCCCCCATATCGCTCTCCCGGCCAAAAACATCATGCGCCCTGGCTAGAAATTGATAGTCTCCTTCGGGTAAGTTGGTGTAGTCCTTTTGGGTTTCATCACTCCATTCAGACCAGTCATCATCAAATCCTTTTAAGAAATATTGATAGCGTTGATCACTTTTGCTACTAAAATTTGGAGATGAAAATTGAAATCGCAAACTCGCATTCGAATGAGGAAGTGTTAAAGTGTTTCGAGCTTCCTCAGACCCTCCATACAAAATGGAATCCTGCCCAAGGATCACCTTTCTTATATAGGTTTTGTAATCACCAGAATTGGCATATTCTTTTGATAGGTCATACCGAATAAGCGTTTCGCCTGCCAACCATAAGATATTATTTTGATCCCAATAGGCTCTTCGGTGAGTATAGTCCAATTTTTGATCAACTAGTTTTATTAGCCCATACTCACCTGTGCGAGGATCTTTTTTTGCAGAATAACGGACGGATAGATTATCATCTAATATCACGTTTACTAAAAGGTTGTCGTCTTGTTGGGCAACAGGATATGCCAAGCCAGAATCAATGCTTAGGTATTTGCTGAAATCATTTGCCGGAACGAACGAATCTGAATTGGATACATATTTATAAAGAGGCCCTACAGAAACAGCGGTTCTTACCCACAAGTTAGAATCGATACTGTATACATGTGTCCAGCCTGTTTTGAAATTATCTTCATCATGGTAGCGCTGCAAAACAGGTGTGCTGTTTATGTTTTGAATAAAGGATGAGAGATCGAATCTGATGACACCATTAAGTCGTGTGCCCAGCCATAAATCGCCCTTATGCTCTGCGATGGACAATACGTCTACTTTAATGCCCGCAAGTTCACTTTCATGTTGCCACACTCCATTTGAATAATAGAGTGTAGCCAATCCAGTTTCGTGCCCCATGAAAATTCGACTACTATCCACACTGGATCGGTGAAAAATCAGACCCTGCAAATCGTTTAATTTCCTTACTCCAGTTTTTGATATGACATAGGTGCCGTCATCTGCAGCGATTAGCAAATCATCTTTCACTGAAATCAATGAAGAAAAACCACTGTTGATTTCTTCTATACGCTCAAAAGTTACCTGTTCATTTTTTATCAGAAGTTTAAAAAGGCCGCTAAAGGTGGCGGCATAGAGCGTTCCGTTGTGCCTTGTAATTTTAAGCACGGTTCCCGAAAGTCCATGCTGATCACTGAAATTGGTATAAGGAAGAAAAGGTTCTACTCTTGATATTCCCGTCTGCAATGCCAGCCATACTCCCATTTGTGAGTCAATAGTAATTCCGTAAACTTCATTGTTCAAAATTCCATCTGTGGTGGTAATGGTTTTTATTTTATTCCCAGCTTGATCCATGAAAATAATGCCCCCTCGAAGTGTGGTAAATGCATAGGTAGAATCAGGAAGTAGCACACCATTGTAGACTCTATTTTCAACCAGATAGTCATCAATTTCATTTTCAAATTTCTGGATGGTGTCGTTTTCATAAATAAAAATACCAGCTTCACGCGTGGCAAATAAGACGGAGTTATTACGGAAGGGTAATGCTGAATAAATACGCAATGAATTGAAAATTTCTCCTCCACTTACTGGTTCTAAGATTTTGTTTTTCAATTCAAAAAGACCTTGATCATAGACTCTAAAAAATATTCTCTTGCCCACTTGAAATCCTGTATGTATTGGTCCGATTGGAGGCACAACGCTAAAGGCTTCATCCTTCCAGATATAGATGATTTCTCCAACGCTAAAGATTACGCCAGCATCTGTTATAAACACGCTCCACACATGGCCAACTAGTGGGTGGGAATCGGGAATTTTATGCTTAAGTGATTTCAACTGAAGTAGCCCAACTGAATCAGGTGCCAGATAGCCAAAGTCATTATTTGCACCATACCACTTCACATTATTCTCATCAACAGTAATGGTGCGGATGGCGTTAAAATCTGGTAAAGTGAGCAGTCGCCAACTTGACCCGTCATACTCCAAAAGACCACTAGTATTGCTAGAGTATATAAAACCTTTCTTATCCTGGATGATCGACCAATTTTGAATATTGGCATTGTAAACGGCCGGATCGAAGTTTTGTACATCCGGTGATCCTATTTCATTTTGAGCAAATGCAATTTGATGCACAAACAGGAAGGCAAGAAGGATATGCCATTTTGCAATCCAAAAGTAGCCGGTGTTGGATACCCATTTTAATAAATCCCTCCTTTTCATGTATTGAAT